>JABDKS010000950.1 GCA_013002105.1 Pirellulaceae bacterium
CGCGTCGTCTTCGATCGAAGCGTTCATGATAACGAGGTCTTCGAAAACGATCGGACTCGCTGCGGCTCCAAAGCCTGCCGTCTTGGTGCCAACGCTTCGACGCCAAAGCATTTCGCCCTCCTGCGTCAATGCAACCACGCCGGAAGGCCCAAATGACGCATACACGTTGTTTTCATCGACACAGGGTGTTGGAGACGCGTATCCGTGATCGGCAACTCGCTTGGTTGCACTTTGCTCTTCGGGGGCCGGATCGATCGGTTGGTTCCACAGAATCTTGCCATCATCCAGCGATAAGCAAATGACATGCAGTTTCAGATCTTCGCGGTTCCCGGGATCTTCGGCCGACAAACCGTAGCCACTGTAGGCCGTCAAAAATATGCGATCACCCGCAATCACCGGACTACTCGATCCTCGTCCGGGAAGCCGTGTTTTCCATGCCAGGTTCTCGTTGTTGCTCCAGGTCGTCGGAATCGCTGCTTGACTGACACCGGATGCCGAATCTCCGCGAAATCGGCTCCACCCATCGCCGACGGCGACTTGCGGCGACAGCAGGACAGCAGTGAAGAGCACAATCAAAGAAAAAACGAACGATTTCATGGAATGAATGACGACAGTGAGAATCGAATTGGAATGCCCATTGTTGGAATGCCCATCATACGCACAGATCGATTCGACGACGCGCAGTCGCAATCCATCTTCATTTCCGAGCCTAAATCCCCGAGCCTGAATCCCCGAGCCTGATGGCCGAGTCTGAGCGATCGCAGGCCGGGGGTAGACGGTGATGTAGGGTGAATTGGTCGAATGCCCAGAGTGCGTAGGTCAAATGTCCAGAGTGCGCAGAGAGATAACAGGCTAAAAGTAGGTGCCTGGACCGTTGACTGGGCTATTTTTCGCTGTGGCGAAGCATGGTTCCCCCAAATAACCGACGGGTTCCATTCCCCCTGGCGAACCCCCGTTGGATAGCCGTGCGATACACAATGAAACGTTGACTTTTGCACGCATTTATGTACCTTAGACTCCCCGACGGTAGCTGACATTGTTGTGCATTTTCACACAGCAATTTTCACACAGTCACTGCCGTCCCCCACCTCGACCCTCCCACCTCGACCCTCCCCACCTGTCCTGCTGCCTGGACTTGTTCGACTGGACCTTGTTGGTCCGGCCCGGTTCAGGAAGTTGCCTTTTGAATGCGACGCGTCCTGCGGTCCGACCGCATCCGCGTTGGGGCAACCGAGCAGACCGAACTCTATCCAACTCAACGTGATTGCATGTGTAGTTCCTGGATTCATCGACGCTGTACGCTCGCGCTGCTCTTGCTGGCCGTTGTGGCTGCCGACTCAAGCGGTCAAGAAGCGCCGATCGAAGCTCCGATCATCCCGCCGGGCTTTTTGACCGAGCCCGAAAGTGCGGAACCACAGGCCGCTACCAATAAGTTGCCTGCGGGACAGATTCGGTTTTCGTTCGAAGCGACGCCGTGGCGAGAAGTGATCAACTGGTTGGCCGAAGAGTCCAATTTGGCGTTGCACATAGGTGACTTGCCCACCGGTAGCTTCACCTACTCCGATCCAAACGCATTCACGCATGCCGAGGCAATTGATCGGATCAATCTCTTTATGCTGCCACAAGGATTCACTCTTGTTCGCAGTGGACGATTGCTAACGGTGATCAACCTGAGTGACCCGCGCAGCATGCAACAGTTGGACACGATTGCGGACTTGGTGACGGTCGATGAACTTGCCAAGCGTAGTAATTACGACGTTGTGAAGTGCATTTTCCCGCTGGGTGAATTGGACGCCGAGGACGCGGTGAACGAATTGAGTGCTCTGAAACTGATGACGACACCGGCGGTGTTTTCCAAAACCAATCAATTGATGATCACCGACACGGCCGGAAAACTGAAAAACGTCAAAGCCGTGCTCGATGCATTCCGCCCGGACGAATTAGACAATGGAACGATTGTTCGGAACTTTGCCTTGCAACATGTCCAGGCAGAAGACATCTTGCTGGTTGCCCGTCCCCACATGGGCTTGGCCACCGGTGAAATGATCGGAATTGATGTGAGCTTGTCCGCCGATTTGGAAGGCAAGAATATTTTCATCACGGGCGTCGAAGACAAAGTCAAACTGCTGGAGAGTTTGATCACGGCACTGGACCAACCCCAGAAGACAATGGTCAACAGCGGTGAAAACGAACTGAAAGCCCACGCGGTTCAAGGTGGCAACGTGGAAACGGTCTATAACGTATTGCTGACGTTACTGGCCAACAAAGAAGTCCGTTTGTCGATGGACGAAGAGGCGGGCAGCATCGTGGCGCTGGCGACACCAAGCGTTCAAGCCGAGATCGCTGAAACCGTCCGACAGCTCCAAGCGTCCGAAGCTGATTTTGAAGTGATCCCGCTGAAAACTGCGGACCCGTATTTCGTGATCAGCTTGCTCGAGGAAATGTTGGATTTGCCGGACGCCCTGGATGACCCCGACGACATCGACCCGGACGCACCCAAAATCGATGCCGATCCAGGCAACATGAGGCTTTTTGTCCGAGCCAAAGCGGCGCAGATCGAGCAGATCAAGAAAATTGTCGAAGGTTTGGACTCGTCCGTCGGTGGCGATGGATCCGAAAGCGACATTCGTGTTCTGCCGATCAAAGGTAAGGAAGCGGAGCGACTTCTGGATACAGCATCCAAGTTCTGGAAAGGCGGCAATCCGATCATCTTGTACCGATCCGCCGACTCGAACGAGCCAATCGCAACCGAACGCGTCCTCAACGCAGATGACGGACCACCCAAGCGACAGCTGACCGCAACGCAGTTGACGGCATTGGACATGCGAAACCAACGCGTTTTGACCACCAATGCCAGTAGCTCGCAACCGGCAATTCGCTGCCAAGTGACGGCGCGTGGTTTGTTGATCCAGAGCGAAGACACGGATGCCTTGGACCAATTCGAGGATCATCTGATCACGATTGCCGGCCCCGTCGATTCAGCACCGTCGCCACCGATCGTTTTTTACTTGAAGTACACCAAACCGGCCGACGCAATTCGCATGTTGGCCGAATTGATGGACGGTGGCGAAGCGGCTCGCGAAGGTGAAGCCGGCACGCTGGTTAACGGATACGTCTCCGCGTCGTCCTCAACAGGCTTTACCACCAGTTTTGTGACCAACCGCGACGGCACGATAACCCTGATGTCAGGTTCGGTCACCGTGGTGGCCGATGGCCGACTGAATCGATTGATCGCACAGGGAACGCCCAGTGAAATTGATCAGATCGAGGCCTATTTGAAAATCATCGACAAAGACAACAGCATCACCGCGATCGAAACACACGGAACGTCGCATGTGATTGAATTGGTCAACACAAAAGCGAGCGAAGTAGCGGCTGTCATTCGTGATGCTTATGCCGGTCGTGTCGCGTCCGGCACGGGTGCTGCCCCGCCGCAGGCCGGCAAGGGCGGTAGCGCCGACCAGCAACGAGAAGCTGCCGCAGCCGCAGCCAAGGCTGCTGCCGACGCCAAGGCACAAGCTGCATCGAAAAAAGGTGCCGACAAAAAAGCACCGGCCAAACCGGCGACCGACTCAGAACCCAAAATGACAATAGCGGTTCACGAGCCCAGCAATTCATTGATCGTCACCGCTCCCGAACAGCTCTTTCTCGAAGTCGAAAAACTGGCACGGTTGGTCGACGCGCGTGGCGAACAAGCCATCGAGGTCATCACGCCACTCAATGGCGAGGTTTTTGAAGCGGTGTTACAGCAGGTCCTGCTCGGTCAAGAGCCGTCGCGAAGCCCCAGCCGATCGGCATCCACCAGTCGCTCGCCGACCACCAGTCGCCCCTCCGCGGCCACTTATTCTCGCTCCAAAGGCGACTGATTGATGCCAAAATCAAACTCGACAATATGCTGCCATTGGGAACGATTCTTGGTCGCCGACCGTAGGGGCAGTTTCCTTTGGCGTTCATTCGTCGCTGGACTGCTGCTGGGTTGTCTGGCCAATTCTCCACTGTACGCCCAATCAGGACTGCGTGAATCACTGGAACGATTAGACCGAAATGAAAACGGCGAAATCGATCCCGACGAAATCACGCCCTTGTCCCGCCCATACTTGGAACGTGTCGCAGAAGCGAGACGGATGTCATTGGAACGCGCTTACGCGATCGACAAGTGGCAGGAGGCTGCCCGTATCTACTACGCTTTACAAAACGGCGTCGCCGGCAAGACGGTACGTCCCGAGCCTGAACCACTGGTCAAAGGATTCGGAACCGATCGCGATCAACCGGTCGTACCGGAGTTTGGACTTGCCGAGTTTAAATACCGGTATTTGCAAGAGGACTTGGATGAAGCCGACCGGACGCTTCGACGATCCGATCGAAATAAAGACGGATACATTGACCGCAAGGAATCACTATCGGCCAAGTGGACGCACCGCAATCCATTTGAGATGGATTTGGACCAAGACGATCGGCTGAGCCGATTGGAATTGGCGCAACGGTACGCAAGACGACGTATGCTTTCGGGGGCGTCGGACGAATTGGTGCAGCGAGCACGACGCGTCGGCAACGGCATCACCAGTTCGTCGACCAAATCACCACAGCGCGAAGACGACTCGTCGTTCTGGCGCCGTGGCGGGAATCGAACCTATCTGACGGCCACAATCTTGGGACGATTCGATACGAACAAGAATGGACGTTTGGACGCTGACGAGGTCAACAAGCTGGGGATCCCGCAAGGACGCATCGATGCTGATCGCAACGGTGAATTATCGCGAGACGAACTGTTCGCCTATTTCGCCGACCTCCAGGACCGAGCGGGGGATTCGTCCGAAGCGGTGCCCGGTTGGTTTTATGAATTGGATGCCAACCGCGATCAGCAGATCGAAATGATGGAGTTCACCGAACAGTGGAGCGATGAAAAGGTCGCTGAATTCAATTCATACGATATCAATGGTGACGGCATGCTAACCACCGCCGAGATTACTCAATCCAAGGCGTTGGTTGGCGGCACGTATCGAAACAACGACGCAGAAGTGTTGCCGCCCCGCAAAACGATCATTTCGGAGATCGAAGTCGATGAAGACTATCTGATCGGCGACTTGAATGTGCAGATCTCCATCACCCACACCTACACATCGTATCTGGACGCCTATTTGACCGGTCCGGACGGAGAACGCATCGAGCTATTTACCGGAGTGGGTCGCAACGACGACCACTTTGACCAAACGGTTTTTGATGATCAGTCTCGCTACCCGATCACCAAAGCACGACCACCCTTCAAAGGCACGTTCATGCCCGAAGGGCTGGTCAACCGACAGCCAGGATTGAGCGCTTTCAATGGCAAAAGCGTCAAAGGAGTTTGGCAACTGGTGATCCGCGGTAGTCGCAGCGAGCGATTCGGGATGCTGCATGGCTGGTCGTTGCTCGTGACGCCTCAAACCGACTTGATTGATGGCGTCGCTCCGACTCCCAACACCGACGGGCCGGAGCAAATCGTATCGGCAGCGGCTACTCCGGTACCAGCGTCGCCTGAGCAGCGATCCTCGGGCGAACGTCGATCCGATCCATTCGCATTCACTCCATCCCAGAGCGGCGTTTCGGAAAAAGTTCAGCAGGCGATGGGATGGCAGCGACAGATTGTCGACCAACTCAAACGCGATGATATCGATCCGAAGGAGCGTGAGGGATTACGCAAGAAAATGGAACAGATCGAAAAGTACAAGCGGTACTTGGAAAGCCAGAGCCAGACCACTGGTGGCACAGAGGATGATCGCAGAAAGCAAATCAAGGCAGATACCAAATTCGAAAAACGGCTGACCAAGTGACGCGGCTGGTTTTCAAAAGCATTGGTTGTGATCAGCGGTCCTCCTGCCCCCAAAAAAAATCGGTCCCGGAGTGGTAACTCCGAGACCGATTCGTGTTTAGACAGCCTGCATGACATCCATTTCCTTGGCGAGACGCTTACGTGCGACGTGCAATCGACGCTTGATCGTTCCGATCGGGGCGTCAAATTCAACACTCATTTCGATAAGCGACTGACCGCGGAGGTAAAACGCCTTCAGGGTCTCTTGGTCCAAATCACCCAGACGGTCGATGCTTTCGCGGACCGCTGCGGCTTGTTCACGATCCTGAGCTTCCTGGTCAGGCGTTCCGACTGCCAGGCAGGTTGCTTCCAGCGTTTCGGGATCGCATGCGACGGCCGTTCGGGTACGCGTCATTCGATTGATCGCCATGCGATGCACGATTCGACGCAACCATCCACCGAATGCTTCTGGCACTCGCAGTTGATCGATCTTTTGCATTGCTTGGATGAACACGTCTTGCGCCAATTCTTCGGCTTCGTCCGCGTTGCGAACTCGGCGCATCGCCAGCGCGACGATTCCGGCTCGGTATCGTTCGAATAGCAATCCGAAAGCGTCTCGGTCGCCAGCTTGGGCTGCGCGAACCAAATCCGCCACCGTGAGCGTCTCCGGGTTGGTTTCCAGGATGTTGTTTTTGATGAAGTTCATAATTTCGGTTCCTCCGATGACCGAACTGACAGCGACGCTTTCTTTTTGTCGCGGGAACAGATCGGGGCAAACAACGGTGCTGCTTGCCGGTGAATAGTTCGGATCTGGGGTCGTTCAAGAAACGAAAAACTGCGGACAACAGCTGCACATCAGCCTGTTGGGTTCCGTCGCTTGGTTCTTGAACACTGGGTTTGCCGAAAAAACGGACCGTCGATGACGGGTCCCCTGGGTTTGAGACGATTGAACAATCCAATCAAAAGGATCAATCGCCGGAAAACACAGGTTTTTTCGGCTCTGCAGTCGCACGCCAGAATCACGAATCGTTGTTTCGCTGAACTCTGGGCAATCGACTGTGGAAATCGCTAAAGCGTTATGCTGTCGCGGTTTCCGTTGCCACAAACGCGGGGCAATTTGCCGGGGCCAATCTGAATTGACACGGAAAATGACCACGTTTTATGCCGCCGCCGAGGTACATGCTTTGCGGATCGCGATGCAGTGACGAATCACTACTGATGCGCGATAATCCCAGCATGGAGCTCGAATACGACATCCCCAGAGGCATCCGCTGTAGCCATAGATGACGAAGGCAAGATGCGACCAACGATTCAATTCCACAAATCGCACGTACTTGGTTGACGACCAAACGTGTGATTGCTGCGGTGATCTGTTCGTTACGCATTTCATTACCTCCCGAGCACCAGAAAAGGTGCGGCGGCGGAGCACAGGAAAAAACCAAAAACAAAAGGTGGCTCAATGGGATCGAGCCACGACCTCTCTAGGATACACCGTATCCTAGGATCTGATGGATGGCTAGTGAAAACAACGAAGTCGCCTCGGACTTGCCATCCTTTGAGATGATCGTATAGACGCGTCGGAGTATTCAGGGTTCGCGTCAAAAACACCGAAAAATAACAAACTTCTTTCTTGATCACCTGAACTTTATCGAACGTGCGAGGAATTCGGCCATGATCGGGGCCACCGCCAACGACAAACGCACCCCCGAAGTCGACCGTGCTGCCGGGCCTGAAAATTCGGCCGTCCGCAAAAATCTCGTGCAAAAAGGAGTTTGGGCCGCCTCGGAAGTTCTGGATCTACTGCTCCCCCCGGCGTGTCGATTGTGTAACGAGCCGATTACCGGCGACAACGATTTCTGCAGGGTTTGCGATCTGGGGCTCACCCTGAGCGAGCCGCTGATGGCATCGGCCTGTCGACGCTGCGGGCGTCCTGGAGCGATTCCCGCAACTTCCCCCGCATCACCACCGGCCCCCGTGTCTTCATCAACAGCAGATCAGCTGGCATCTCAACAGGCTCGGGCGGCCGACGAACAAGGCGCCGAAAATCTGCCAACAACGATGAATGCTGGTATTGAACCCTGCTCGCTGTGCAAAAAGGAAACCTTCGCGTTCGACCGAGTCATCGCATGCTGGACGTATGAAGGTCGGGTATGTGACGCGATCGTGGCCGCCAAATACGCTCAACAGTCGCCCCTGGGCAAAGCTCTCGGCCGCCGACTGGGAATGCGGGTGGCAACTGCGACCGCGTCAGACCCGCCGGACCAGATCACGTACGTCCCATCGAATTTCCGCCGCCAACTGTCCCGCGGCGGTCGAAATGGCAATGTCGCGATCGCCCATGCCGTTAGCGATTCTCTGGCCAACGCTGGTTTAAAAGTGCCCGTTAGAGCCTTACTACGCACCACACGTGGGATCAAAAAGCAAGCATGGCTCAACGAGCAGCAACGCCGCGAAAATGTACGCGGTGCCTTTGCCGCCAAAAAAAGCTATGCTTGCCTGAGAACCTCCCGCTTGGCCAAATCACATATTTTGTTGGTCGATGACGTATTGACCACCGGTGCTACTTCGAACGAAATAGCCCGGGTGCTTCGGCAAGCGGGGGCCCATCAGGTAACGTTGGCGGTCGTTGCCCGGGCGGTTTGGTCCAAATAATACTGATCCCGGTCGATTCTGATTCCAAGACTGCAACTTGCACTTAGCAACCCGCAATGCGTGCCGTTTGGAACTTCGCCGCGTACCTGGCCGTTGCTGACGTGACCGGTTGCACGGGGATCTGAACCATTCTGGCCGAACCAACGCACAACGAGTATCAGCCGCACCCGTCACTGATTGAGCCAGGGAACCGATGGATTCTGATCACGACATTGCCTTGGAACCGACGCCCATACCCGGCGGTTTTCGACGCGCCGTCCTGCGTGGACTGGGTGTCGTCTTGCCCCCACTATTGACCATCGTGGTCCTGATTTGGGCTTGGAACACGATCGAAAGTTACGTGTTGCGACCGATGGAATCGGTGATACGCAGCAGCATCGTTTGGTATCACGAATCCAACGACGGTACGTTCGCCGATGTTCCCGATGGAGCGACGTCCACTGGGATCCGACGATTGGACGGATTCACGTTCAATGGCCAGAGGTACATTCCCGACCCGCCGACCGGACGACGTTTCTTGCCCGAAGCGGTGATCAAATACGTCGACGAAAACGCCGATTACTTCGGTCCCGATGCAACGCAACCCGCCAGCGCTAATGCCTACTGGCATCGTTACGTGCAGGTCAAATACATGCCTCGCGCTGTCGTGCTACCGGTGTTTCTGATTGTCTTTTTGACGATTCTGTATTTCTTTGGCCGACTGTTCACATTCGGTATGGGCCGCTGGTTTGTTCGCGCCTTCGATGCCGCCATCTTGAGGATTCCATTGGTCAACAAAGTTTACGGGGGCGTGAAACAGGTCACCGATTTTGCCTTTAACGAACGCGAAATTGAATTCAATCGCGTGGTTGCGATTCAGTACCCGCGCGAAGGAGTCTGGTCGCTCGGATTCGTCACGGGCAATAGTCTGCGCGAGATCGCTGACATCACCGGCGAACCGATGCTCAGTGTGCTGATGCCAACCAGCCCGATGCCAATGACCGGTTTTACCGTGACGGTCAAGCGAAGCGAAGCACGCGATGTCGATTTGACGATCGATGAAGCGATTCAGTTCGTCGTTAGTTGCGGCGTCGTGGTCCCGGTGCAACAACGAACCGGCCAGAGCATCGACAGCAAACTCACTGCTGCCATCAAGACGCCCACGCTACCCAGCAGCCAGCGCGCCAACGATCCGCCCGCAACGCAAACTTAGCATGACGCGGGTGTTGCACGCCGCGGACTCCGACTAGCGCCGACATCGCACCAGACGAACCGAGCGCAACTGCGGTCATCGACGCATCACTGAGCGACGTATTACTGAGGACTGGGCGCCTGCGTCACATTGCTTTGTGCCTCCATCTCCGCCTCATAAGCGGCCAGTTCTTCCTCCTGCAGCACATCGATTTCCACTGGCCCTCGGCGGATGTCACCGAAATTCTGTATGTAGTCCTGCTGTGGGGCCAACATCGCGTACGCTGCCGCACCGGCCAGTCCCACCAGCGCGACCAACCCAAACCAGGTTTTTTTGGATCGGACCCAGCCGGCAGCGACCGATTGCTCGGAAACCTCCGCCGGGGTGCGATAAGGTTGTGCCGCATCCATTCCCGGTTCGTCGGCCGAGTGATCCGTGGGTGCATCGGAATCGTTCATCGCTTTTCCCGTGGTGATGGTGTGTGTGTTTTGTAGAGCGTCGATCAAAGGATCGTACCGCCACGTACATCTAAGTGACTGATGTCAAATCGCTGATTGCCGGTCTCATCACACGCCGAATCAGCGAATCGGTTGCAACCACTGCGCCAATGAATGTGAGCGTCATGAAGTCCCAGGCGAGTAAAACGACCAGCTTCTATCTTACGCCCGGACGGGTCATGAAGTTCACGTTTGGCTTGGTGATCGTGTCGATCGGATTATTGATCCTGACACCGTTTCCGAATTATTTACCACCTGATTTCGATCGCGGATTCCTCCGAAACAAAGCGGAATTTTTCTATCCTTCGGGATACTTCATCGGATTCTACGCCCACATCCTGACCGCACCGGTCGCCTTGCTGATCGGGACGATGCAACTAAGCAGTACGGTGCGTACCCATTCGCCTCGGCTCCATCGCAATCTCGGACGAATCTACGTGGCCCTCGCGCTGCTGGGTGTCGCACCTGGTGGACTAGTGATGGCAATGCGATCCTACGGCGGGATTTCCTCGGTGATCTGCTTTGGGCTGATCAGCATCTCGCTATGGGTCACAACTTGGATCGGTTGGCGACGTGCCCGTGCAATGCGCTTTCGCGAACATGCCCAGTGGATGTGCCGCAGTTACACCTTAATGTGCTCGGCAATCTTTTTGCGAATGATCAGTTTCGGATTCTCGCACTTGAATATGGACCACACGTTCGCGTACCAACTATCGGCGTGGCTCAGCTGGGTACCGGCAATGTTAATCCTCGAAGCGTTCCTGAGCCGCCAAAATCCGACGCCCGTCAGGATTTGAAAATGCGATCGGTTTCGTCTCGCGATCACTGCCAGTGCCACAATCTGAACCGGACCTCGATCATGATTCGAGTGATTGAGATCGGGGACAGGTTGGCGGCCTGTCTTTTTCCGCATCGACTTTCTAGAAGCTTACTCTCTGGAAACTGGCTTACTCTTTGGAAACTGGTTGCACGCTAGATCCTTCTTAGGCATTCGTGTTCTAACTGGACCGCACCATTTTTCTTTAACCGATGGGCGATAGCCTCGTTGTTTTCGCAACGAACCGCGGCTATCGGGACGGAAACACACAACGTTTTGAATCCAAAGTGACGCTGTCCAATCAGCGCCTTTTTCGAAATGTCGTCATCGTCTTTAACGGCTTCATTAGCCGTTTGGGCGATAGCCCCGGTTGCTTGCGGGAGGAACCGCGGCTATCGCCGTGCGGCTATCGGGACGGGAACACACAGCGTTTTGATTCCAAAGTGGCGCTATCGAATCAGCGCATTTTTCGAAATGTCGTCATCGTCTTTCACGGCTTCATTAGCCGTTTGGGCGATAGCCCCGGTTGTGTGCGAGAGGAACCGCGGCTATCGGGACGGGAACATGCGACGTTTTGATTCCAAAGAGACGCTGTCCAATCAGCGCATTTTTCGAAATGTTGTCATCGTCTTTCACGGCTTCGTTAGCCGTTTGGGCGATAGCCCCGGTTGTGTGCGAGAGGAACCGCGGCTATCGGGCCGAGAAAACACAGCGTGAAAACACAGCGTTTTGATTCCAAAGTGGCGCTGTCCAAATAGGATCAATCTGGCAGCGGCTTGGCCAGGACAGGTCTTGGCCTACGGTGAATCCAGAACATGGTTCACCATGGGTTAAGATTCGCTTTCCGTTGAATCGGGAACGACAAATCCCGGGGGCGGTTCGGGCTCGGGGCGATCCATCGGGATGACCATTTCTTGGTTCTTCCATTTGCGATGGGCTGCCTCCCATCGCTTGTAGTCGTCGCTTTGTGGTGCCATCGACATGGCAACCAGCAGGCCGCCCCACGTCAGGACCATCACGAATGACGCGCCCACGACGACACCTTTGCGACTGAGCTTGCCACGCACGTGTGCAGCAAGTGCAAACAGGACAGCGGCGGTCGAAAAAAGAATCCCCGCAACCAAGTATGCCGGATGCAATTGTGGAACACGGGCCGGCGGCGGCCCGGGATCAGGCGCGAGCACTTCAGTAGCGGTTCCCCCAACAGCGTCCGCGAGATCGGAACCAGGAGCCTCTGCAAAACAGATTTGCGGCAGCGTAATCAAGAGCGTGATCAGCAAAAAGTATCGCATGAGTCCTCTCGCGCCGGCGTCGATGCGAACCTGGTCGCGACACCTCTGCGGCTTGTCCAAGCGACGGATCTGAAAAGACCGCTGATTGGCTTGATGATTGTCCAGTGCGACTACTGCTTTTTGAGCGACCAGTCACGACGCTGACGACTGCTGGGTATCCCCATTCGTTTGCGATATTTGGTCACCGTTCGTCGCGCGACCGCCATGCCGGCTTTCTTCAGTTCGTCGACCAATTTTTCATCGCTGTATGGGTCACTCTTGTCCTCTTTGTCGATCAAATCTTGCAACTTCAGTCGGATCGTGTCCCAAGCAACATCTTCGCCGTCTTCGGTTTGGGTACCGCCAACAAAAAATCGCTTCAGCGGTAAGATTCCACGCGGGGTTTGGATCCACTTGTCGTCCACCGCTCGACTGACGGTGGTCACGTGCACGCCGACCTTATCGGCGATCTGCTGCATCTTCAGTGGCTCAATCGCCTCGGGACCTTCGTCCAAAAACTTCTTTTGGTGTTCGACAATTGCCTGCGACACTCGAGTCAATGTGCTGCGGCGTTGCTCGATTGAATCGATCAACCACTGGGCACTACTGACCTTTTGCTTGATGAACTCACGTTCCTCGGCGGTTGCTTTGGGATCTTGCAGTCGTTTGCGGTAGTACTCGCTGATGAACAGTGTTGGCACACGATCGTCGTCCAGTCGGACGTTGTATTCACCATTCTCGTCTTGTTCCAAAATGATGTCCGGAGTCACGTTGGGGACATAAGTCTCCATGAACGCCGCACCCGGTTTTGGATTCAGAACGTGCAGTTCCTCACGGACCATCTGGATCAACTCGATCGTGTACCCGGTCTGCTTTGCAATCTGGGGCAAGCGGTTTTCGGCCAGATCATTCAAGTGCGATGTAACCAACGTTTTCATTTCCTCGAAGTGAGGAAAGTCGGGTTTCATTTGACGTACCAAGCACTCGCTAAGGTCTCGTGCCGCAATGCCGACGGGCTCGAGCGACTGAACGACCTCGAGCGCCTTTTCGGCCAACTCTAAATCTTCTTCGGTGTGACCGGCAGGCAGCAAATCGGCCAGCGGCATTCGCATGTACCCACCATCACGAGCATCCAATGTGCTGATGATCCGTTCTGCCAACTCTTCGACACGGTCGTCGATGTCCATTTCGGACAATTGGTGCAGTAAGAAATCGTTCAGCGATTCAGGACGTGCCTGTGCGTTGGCCATCAAATCGTGCCGACGATCAGCGTCTTCGGCAACGCGATTAGCTGATCGCTTGAACGAATCGTCAAATGTACTCGGCAGATCCGAGACCATGTTCTGCAAACGCTCGAAGTCTTCTGAGTTGTCATCGTCACCGTGAACAACCAGTTCCTTTTCGTCTTCACTGCGTGTATCGGCACTCGGCGCTTCGACGTCTTCGTCCGGCGCGGTCGGGTCGACCTCTTGTTGTTCCAGCAGCGGATTCTCGTTCATCTCCTGCTCGATGCGTTCCTGCAGCGCAAGGGTTGGCAATTGCAAAATCTCCATCGACTGGATCATTCGCGGTGCTAACTTCTGAACTTGCATCTGCCGGGCTTGCAGGCCCATCGACATACGCATGGCAATTATCTCTTGAAAAGGTGCATCCTGATTGACGTTCGATTCTCAACGAACGAGAACCGCTCCACCACGCCTGACCGAATCATAACCGTCAATCGAGCTCGGCAGAGCGAATTTCGTTCCAATCATTATAGTTTTTGTCGACCGGTCAAGGCATCAGCAATCATTTCACGATTTGCGTACTCCAAAACGCTGCCAGCCGTGATTCCACGGGCCAATCTAGTGATTTCGACAGGAAATTCACTCAGCAGGTTCGAGATATAAAGCGACGTTCCGTCCCCTTCTACGGTTGGATTTGTCGCCATAATTACTTCGACGAAGTTCCCCGTTCGGACTCGATCGATCAATGCATCGACGGTCAGTTGGTCCGGCCCGATTCCATCGAGCGGTGCGATACGACCTAAAAGCACATGATAGTGGCCCTTGAAAACGCCCGATTGTTCCAAGCTCATCAAATCACGCGGTTGCTCGACGACGCACAATCGCGTTGGATCACGGTTGGGATCGTTACAAATCAGGCACGATTGGGTCTCGGCCAAGTTGAAACAGGTCTCGCAATAGCGAACATCTCGGCGGACTCGTTGGATCGCGTCGGACAACGCAATCGCTTCGGTCTCTGGAACGCGCAACAGATGAAACGCCAGACGCTCGGCGCTTTTGCGACCGATACCCGGCAATCGGCCTAATTGTTCAACCAATTCAGATACGGCGCCAGCATGTTTGCTCATAGAAAACCTAGCCGTTGCCCGACAGCGAACTGAGCAAACCATCCATGCCCGGCAAATTCAGATCCATGTCACCGGCCATCTGGTGGATCGCGTCTGCATAGCGTTGCTTGGCGAGTGATCCGGCTGTGTTGCACGCTTCCAAGATCGCGAGCTCCAGTACTTCACCGGCCAGTTCGTCATTGACGATCGAGACGGTCTGCAACTTTCCGACACACGTCATGACGACCTGAACGCCTCCGCAAGGCGATGCCGCTTCGACGGTTTCCTCTTGCATTCTCGCGTTCAGCTCTTTCATCTTGTCGGGCAATGATTGCATCGCGCCCATGATCGATGCGATGTTGCCGATGTTTCCCAATCCCTTGAACATGATCCGGTCCTCTGACGTTTGGTCGGTAAATAGCGAGAATTGACTTTCACCATCCTAGCCGCATGGCCAGTGGAAGTCATGGCGAGATGGCTTGGACGGGATAGCTTTGACGGGCGATTCGATCCGCCCACCAGCGGCCCAGCAAGCAACCGATCGGGAACGACAAAACCACAAAAACACTATCGCGGATGGTCGACCTTGACGATCTCGGCACCAAAAAGCTCCGAACACGCCTTCACCAGCGGGTGGGACTCGATCTCACGCATTCGCTGCATGCGATCTTTGCTGGACTGTTTTGGGACGGGCTTCGAAGCCACTTTGGTTGACGGTGCCAACGAGCACTCCATCTGGATCTCCTGGCCAACCAAAGTCGCCAGAGCAGTGGACATGGCCGTTCGATGTTCGACCGAATCGAATCGGGTCAACGACAGTTTCGACTCGGCCGCAAAAACCAACCGCAGTTTGTTTTTACCGGACAGTTCCACGCGATGAACGCTACGGGCCAACGTGGCAGTGGCCGGTTCGACTTGGCAAACCGCCTGATCCCAAAGGTTTTTGACCGACGCCCGAGTTAACGACGCGGTCGCCCGCTCAGGGTCGGTTTGCGACTCGGCGGATGAAGTTTGCGGAGTTGTTGCCGCAGACCTGACCGCGTCGGCCGCTGGCTCCACTGACCGTGAATCTGAGGGCGCTGTATCTGCGGGCGCTGGATCTGCGGGCGCTGGATCTACGAGTACTGGATCTGCAGGCGCTGGATCTACGGGCGCTGGATCTACGGGTACTGGATCTGCGGGCGCTAGATCCACTGCCGGTTCAGCCGCCCGATTAGTCGCAGCCGCGACCGAATCGCTGCTGCTCGCTACGGCCGGGCTGGAGACCGTGGCAGACGCGGTCGATGCCGCTACCGCAGCGGACGCAGCCGGGGACTCCATTGCGGCGAGATGGGGTC
>JABDKS010000963.1 GCA_013002105.1 Pirellulaceae bacterium
CCGTCGACAACGAATCCTGATCCAAAAAATACTCATCGTTGAGCCAACCGGTCGATGGCGTCGTGTTTTGTACCAGCATCTCCAGGCGTCGCAATCGTTTGCGACGCGACGGTGTGAATAGCAACGCGCCCCAAATCCAGAGCGGACAGACAACAACGCCAATCAACATCCATACAAACGCCGGCGTTGGCTCACCGGGTTGGCCGAATTCACTGGCACTCGATAATGCCACTGCAACCACAAATAACGCGACAAGGGGCAACTGAATCCATTGCCGAAATGATTGCGGCGGCGTATCACGTAGCGACAACAACAAATCACTTCGGTCCAGTATGCCTGCGAAGTGAACCGGTTGAGAAAACTTGGGTGCAGCGGTAACGGCATAGGGATTCAGTGGATCATTCGCCATTAACCGACTGCCTCGTCCTGATCCGGGATTTGTTGTGACCATCACGCCGCTTGCACGGCCAATTTACAGTCAAATCGAACATCCACCTAATCCGTTCACCGGTCAACTGACCGGATCGATCGCTCCATCGTTTGATCGCGGCCCTGTGGAATCGCTATTTGATTTCGTGCAGCAATTTGGCGTCAGCGACGTTCCATATTCGCAAAACACCATCCTGCCCACCGGCGACCAGCGTTTTTCCGTCGTCGGTCACGTCCACGGTGTACAAGAAATCTCCCGACGCATTGAAACTGCGCAGTGACTTGCCGTCGGGCGCGTTGTGCAGTCGCAATTGCCCGTCGGCGCAGGCTGTCACAACTTGACTGGTTTGTTGGACAAATGTGATCGCAGTAATCTCTTTTCCAAAACCGCTGATCGTCTTGCGTTGTTCACCTGTCTGGGCATTCCAGACCTTGACCGTTTGGTCGGCACTCGCCGATGCCAAGGTTTGCACATCATCTTGCCAGTCCACGGCCAGCACATGGTGCGTGTGCCCTTCAAATGTTCGCACCGTCGCTCCTTGTGCAACGTCCAAGACACGAACGGTTTTGTCGGCCGCTGATGAAGCGATCCAGTTGCCATCGGGTGAAAACCGAACACCCAATACCGTGTCGCTGTGAACGTCGCCAAAATCACGCACCAGCTTGCCGGTATCGACGGAAAAGATTTTGACGTCGCCGCTGCGACTGGGCGGACCGCTGCCAACCGCAATCGATAGACCGTCACTGCGAAAATCCAATGCCGTCACACGGTCAGATATCGGTGATTCGCTGGGCGTGCCTATCGTTCGTTCCAATCTCCAGGTCGGTTGCAAAGGCCAAACGACGGCTTGGCCCCGCTGGCTGTACGAACAGAGCTGGCCATTGGGTGTCACCACCGCGCCGGCCGGGAAACCCGGAGACGCTGGAGATACCTCCGACGAGAAGGATGTCAGTGCTGTGCCATCGGAAACCCGGTAAACGACAGTCGATCCGTCGGCATGCGTACTGATCAAGACGTCGCCGTCTGGCCGACCGTACGCGATGGACACCACCGCTACGTCGGCTGTCGACGACTTTGCCTGCACGTCGTCCAACTGCTTCTGTAGTGTCAGCGATCGACGTGACGCGCTTGCCAAAACCACTTGATGTCTTGGAATGGCTGCGGCCGCTCGTGATTTTGCTGCCGTGGCAGCAGCAAGTGCTTGGACCCGTTTGGCGACTTCCTTTTCCGCCTTCACCTTCTCCTCATCGGCGGTCGTCACCGCTTTTTTCTGTCCCTCGAGTTCCTTGGTCGATTTCTCAACCGTCATTTTTGCCGCATCGATTGTCTTCTTTGCCGTTTCGATTTCTACTTTCGACTTTTCGATTGTCTCTTTCGCCTTGGTAATCGCGGCCTTCTTCGTTTCGACTTCCTTCATCAATTTGTCGGCCATCGCCTTGGCCTCCGCGAGAGCCTTTTCAGCGGCGGCGACTTGCTGTTGCGCGGTCTGCGCGTCCTGATTGGCTTTTTCAATCTCAGCGGTTTGCGTCGCGACCTCCTTGCCCAGTTTCTCGGCCATCGCCATCGCATCGGCCATCGCCTTGGTAGCCGCCTCGGTCACCTTTTGAGACTTCGTCGTTTGTTCGTTGGCGGTTTGGATGGCAGCCTGTGTCGCCGCAACCTTTGCAACCGCGTCTGCGTGCTTCTTGCCCTGCTCGCCCAGCGCGGTGGTTGCCTTGTCGCGTTGTTCGGTGATCTTCTTCACGACCTCTTCTTCTTTCGCAACCGCCTTGGTCAGCACATCCGTCTTAGTGGTCAGCCTTGCCACGGACGCCTTTTGACGATTGAAATCTCGCTGAGCTGCCGCGATCAGCAAACGCGACTCTGGCGTACCCCGCAGCGTGCGAATCGCCTTCCCGTCAGCGGCTTGCCATACTTTGATGGCTCCGTCACGTCCGGCCGTTGCGATCTGTGTCTCGCTGGGATCGGCCGCGACACTGGTAACCGGTCCACCGTGATCGATCTTTCGGATCAGTTTGCCGTCGACCGCATCGACCACCAACACACCAGCAGACTCGGTCCCAACGACCAATTGCGGTTTTGGTTTGGAAAGAAATACCAACGAATTGGCGTCGGTAACCGCAGTCAGAGCCGCTAAATCGGCGTCTGTCACGGTGATGACCTGCTTCTCGTCTTCATCCACGCGCCAAACGCGGGCTTTGCCCAGCAAGTCGACCGCCGCAATCATCGAACCATCGGCCAACGTGGCAATGGTTTTCAACGCCGTGCTGGTTTCGTGCGCAACCAATAACCGACCGTCGACGCCGTTATAGATATTCACAAGACCGCTGCGATCCGCGCTGACTAGTCGATCTTGCGCCCAGTTGATTGCGACAAGCACATCGCTATGACCACGAAGTGTTTGTAGCTGCTTTCGCTCTGCCAGATCCCAAATTTCGATGTCGCCAATTGCATTGACCATCGCCGCGCGCTTTCCATCGGGATGCAGCGCGACGGGACCGACCGCCAGTGCAAGCGGCGATTGATCCGGCGTGACTGGCACTGTTGACTTTCGCCAGATACGCACGGTGCGAAATCCGCCGGTTGCAATTCGGTCTCCCGTCGGCGAAAACGCAATCGACTGAATCAGATCAACATCCGCAACGCCCGGCCCGGAAATCGACTCCAAACTTGGATCGACCAAACGAGCCACTTCGGCTGCCGTTGTCATGTCGTAAACAGCGACTCGATTGCCATGACCGGCGGCCACGAATTGTCCATCCGGGGACACATCAACGCTGTAAATGGTGCGGACACTTTCTGGAATCGGCTGCCACTGAATCTCTTGCTCCTGGGGAACGCTGCCGCCAACGGCACCTTCGGCAATCCAACGTTTGATCAATCCCAACTGTTCGGGGGTTAAGGCTTTGGCACCGACACTATTATCCTCCGGCGGCATCAAATCGCCTTCGACTCCCGACGCTCGCAGCAAAATCAAACTCTGATCGCTTTGCTTCGCCACCACCGCCGCTCCGCTGTCGCCCCCTTGAATCAACGATTGGTGCGATTCAAGATTCAACCCGCCCTCGGATTCCTTTTCATGGTGGCAAGCCAAACAATTCTGTTTCAGTAGCGGAAAGATCTCCGTTGCAAAGTCAACCCTCTTGTCGCGTTGAATGTCGGTGATCGGAATTTCCTCGGCCTTAACAGTCATGACCATCGCACTGGCAACCATCAACAATACCAAGCAACGCCAATCGTGAACTCCAGGCAATTTGGCATCTGCGGTAGAGACCGCGACCGCGCGAATCGCGGTCCATTGAGATTGCGGCGATGGTGACTGCGTTTTTGAATGGAGATTCATCATGACAGGGGAGGGGTGTCACAGGGTAGGAAAGGAATCGGACACGAACTCAAGGAATCGTCAACGGATCCGATCGAATCGAATGATCAATCGACAACTTGGATCGTCAGGTGTGGGGAGGGAATCAGTACCGTCAGCTCCCGCTCGGCAGCATCCGCCTTCGCGGATTCGACTCTTGCGTCGGCGGTCTTGATCGCCGCGACAATCTCGTCCAGCTTGGGAGCATTGGCGGGGTCGTCTCGCAGCTTCTGCAACGCTTCTCGATCTGCTAGTGCCCGCTGCAAAGCCTGTGGATTTGGCTTGGTCTTTATTTTAGTTTCCGTTTGCGTCCACAGCGAATAAGATCCCGTAACCGCCTTGGGATTCGCCTTGAGTACCATTTCACCGTCGGTCTGATCTTTTCCAATTTTGACTTCGCCCGCTGTCACATTGGGCGGCAAATCTCGCGGCCGAACAACACATTCGGCTTTTCCACCGTCACGCCGAACCAGTTTCACCGGCAATTTCAGCTCGCCACCTTTTTTCAAGGTTCGTCCAACATTCTCGCCAACCTGCACTGTGACCGGTGCGATATCTCGCTCGGATACGGCGACGACAAGATCGTCGCTCTGCCGGGTACGGATGAAGTCGCGTTCGCCACCGCGTCCCCATTGCACTGTCGCACAGGCCGCTGTGACCGTGGTTTCTTTTCCGTCGATCATTCCCTTACCAATCACCTGCAAATTTGCAATCGCATGCTTGGCGGATTCACTCGCCGACACAACCAACTGAACTTGGTCGCGATCGGCATGCATCGTTGCCGGTGCGCAGGTAACTCCTTCTGGCAATCCCAGAACGCTCAATTCGATCGATCCCCGCCAACCGTCTTTGCGAACGGCAAACACTCGTAACGCTTCAGCGCCGCCGCGATCCAGTCGCGAACCGCGCGGTTGAACTGGTTTGTCATCGCGTGACGGGTAGGTCGGATAAACAAGTAAATCAAATCGCGGGTTCGGCTTTCGAATATCAAGCCAGTATCTTTGCTTGACGCCAAACGCGTCGCCGGTATCGACATCGCGGATCGCCAGTCGATAGCGGGTCGACTTGGGTGCCTTGAACATCATGATCGGATCATTCGTGTTCAATCGAATCACACCGTCGCCAATACTTTGAGCATCGTCGCTGTTGGAGATCGGTTTCCAGATCGGATCGCGTGGGGGATCCAGCGTCAACTGCTGAATGATGTTGCGGGCATCACTGGGCTGGCCAAGACGCTCAGACAACAAATCAATCACATACTGATCGCCTTCGTTGGCGGCAAACTCGTAGACGTCCAATTCGATCCGGCGGTCGAACTCAGCTGTAAATTGGATTGGCACATCGATTGGCTTTGCATCGGTCGTTTCTTCGATCTCGGCAGAATCTTGGACCAACCCCCGATAGTCGCCAATCAATCGAACGAATGTGCCGTCGGCTGGATTGGGATGAACCAAGTCGACATCTCGATCGACATCACGTACCGCAATTTGATAACCGTACTCGTCACCACCGCGAAAAATCAGATCGTGAATAGCCAACGTGTAATCTTGCGATTTATGAACCGGCAGGATCAGATGGGGGTCGATTTCGTCACTACCCGATGCAGACAGGACCCTCTGCCCAGACGCGTCAATCAAAACCATTTGTCCGATCATTCGCGAATCAAGTTGCACAGCCAGTAGATCAATACGAATCGTCTGCCCGTCGTCGCCGTGCAGTTTGTAATAGTCAACATCGGCAACCGTCGCTTTCGCGTGCGTCAGCGAATTGATCGCGACCGGCGTAGCAGCGGTTTGGACATGACTGGGGGTGACAACCTGGTCGGACCCCAGCTGGTGCACCAAAAAGGAACGAGGATTGGAAACACCGTGCCGTCCGATCGCGCGGACGTCGTATCGCCCCGGCGGCACGTCCTTGCCGACATGGACTTGGAAATGACCGAATCGCGATCGTCGCTGTTCGCTCAGCGGCAACGGTTCATCCGTGATCAGCTGGGCGGTGATATCGGGATGCGAAAATAGCAAACGATCTGTTTCATCAATCCACGACCCTGACGCGACTCGCAACTCCGACTCCGTATTCGTTTTGCCTCCCATCGGGAAAACGGCTCTCAATTCGATCGCAGGCATTTGCGCCGGCAACGTTGCAGCGACACACAGCGATACGATCGCCAAGCACTTGGTACCCGAACGATTGGCCAACGACGCCCACGGACGCTTGCCAAATCGCTGCGGTATCGAACAACGAATCTGATAATGCACGGGACGCACGCTAATGGTTGAACAAAAACTCTTTGGAGTTCACGATCGACCAGACGAGGTCTTCAAAGGCCTCGCGGCGATTCGATTTGGTCGAGAGATACGTTTTGGTCGCTTTCAATTCGTCACTCGTTGGTTCGCGACTGAACGCAGTCAGGTACAGCTCGCGGATTTTTTCATCGTCACCGCGTGTCGTGTCCGCAGCCAGATGCGCCGCTCGGCCTTTGTCGGTCGACAATTTTTGTTGCATCTCCGCCGAATTCAACAAGTGCAAACTCTGCGCAAGATTGGCTTCCTGGGTCCGTTCACATTCGCACGCGGAGACCGACCGGGGCTGCCCGAATACGGTCAAGAAATAGGAATCAAAACCGGTGTCCGGTAACGCAACCGCCCGCACGCCCTTTGGCATCCCCGAAAACCGTGTTCGCGATTGCGTGACTGTGTCGACCGAATCAAGCAAGACTTCGGCTTGCAACCGCTTGGGATAGTACCGCGAATAACTTCGACGATCATCCAAGTTATCCGCCACCGCGTCACTCTCGCTGGCATAGGTACGCGACAGACAGATCGTCCTTATCAACTGCTTCAGATCGTAGGCTGAATCGACGAACGCGTCGGCCAAGCCATCCAGCAACTCTGGGTTCGATGGCGGATTCGTCACGCGCATGTCGTCTTCGGGCTCCACCAGCCCGCGGCCCATAAAATGTTTCCAGTAACGGTTTGCCAGCGATCTGGCAAAAAAGGGATTCTCTCTCTTCGTCATCCAGTCAACCAAGTATTCACGTGGATCGCTGTCGTCGCTGACAGTGATCTCTTCGCCATCTAAACCGGCGGCACTCAGATTCCGACCCGTCTTGGGATGCCTGGCCGATGGATTGCCGATTCGCGAAACAAATGTCGGTTCACCAGGTCCAGCACCGTTCTTTTTTTGCAGCAGCGAAAAAAATGCCGACATCTGCGCGTAATCTCGCTGGCTCCACTTTTCGTAAGGATGATGATGACATCGTGCACATTGAATTCGTTGCCCAAGGAATAACTGCGCCGTGTCCTCGATTCGCTGATTGGTGTCGGCGACCTGATTCAACCAAGCCACCGGCGGATTGCTGGCAACCGATCCCGATGCGGTGACAATTTCACGGACGAATCTGTCGTACGGTTTGTTATCGTGCAGACTGTCGCGAATCCACCGGTGAAAAACGGCGGTGCGGAAGTCCAATGAATTGCCCGAGCGTTTGTTTCGCAGGATCGTATTCCACTTCCGCGCGAAATA
>JABDKS010000989.1 GCA_013002105.1 Pirellulaceae bacterium
ATCATGATCCTGATCGGGATCATCTTCATCTTCCTTGCTATCACGAAAGATTACGAACCGCTGCTGCTGGTCCCGATCGGCATGGGCGCGATCGTTGGCAACATCCCCGTCATCGATGGCATGTCGCTAAGTGTTTACGACGCCCACTACTGGATCACCAGCGACGATGGCGTGATCCAGTATGTCCCTGGCAGCGTGCTCAGCTACATCTATTTTGGTGTCAGCCAGGGTCTCTACCCACCGCTGATTTTTTTGGGCATCGGCGCGATGACTGATTTTTCAACGATGTTGTCCAATCCCAAATTGATTTTGCTCGGCGCGGCCGCGCAAATCGGTGTCTTCGCAACCTTTTTAGGTGCCCTCTTTTTGGGCTTTGACTTCAACGAAGCTGGCGCCGTTGGAATTATCGGTGGAGCCGATGGCCCGACGGCAATCTTTCTATCAGCCAAATTGGCGCCACACTTGTTGGGTGCGATCGCTATCGCGGCGTACAGCTACATGGCGTTGGTGCCGGTGATCCAACCACCGATCATGAAATTGCTGACCTCGCCCGAGGAACGCCGAATCAAAATGAAACCACCACGGAAGGTTTCCAAACGCGAGAAGATGATCTTTCCGGTTGCGGCGTTTTTGATCTGCGCGATGATTGCACCCGGCGCGATCGTGCTGCTGGGCATGCTGTTCTTTGGCAATCTGCTCAAGGAAAGCCTGGTCACCGAACGGCTGGCCAATACCGCTCGAACCGCATTTGTCGACATCGTCACGATCCTGTTGGGATTCAGCGTCGGAGCCAGTACCCAGGCCGACACGTTTTTGCAAAAAGAATCGTTATTGATTTTTGGTTTGGGTGCTCTGGCGTTTGCGATCGCCACGGCCGGTGGCGTGCTGTTCGCTAAGTTGATGAACCTGTTCTTGCAAGAGAAGATCAATCCATTGATCGGTGCCGCCGGCGTTTCAGCCGTCCCCGATTCGGCTCGCGTTGTGCAAATGGTTGGCCAGCAAGCCGATCCCCATAATTTTTTGCTGATGCACGCGATGGCACCCAACGTTGCCGGTGTGATCGGATCCGCCATCGCCGCCGGAGTGCTGTGGGCTGAATTGGCCCGCTAACGAACCAATACCATCCGATCATGCCGCTGATTTGATCGACAAAGGAAATCGCTGTGACAAAGAAAAAAGTTCAATTCATGTGTACCGCCTTCCGCGACGGATTCCAATCCGCGTTCGGGGCACGCGTGTTCACAAAAGATTTCTTGCCGGCGGTCGAAGCAGCTCGGGACGCGGGCATCAATTGGTTCGAAGCGGGTGGCGGAGCGAGATTTCAATCGTTGTATTTTTATTGCAACGAAGACGCGTTTGACATGATGGATGCGTTTCGCGAAACGGCCGGTCCCGATGCCAATTTGCAGACACTCGCTCGTGGCGTCAACGTCGTCGGACTCGATTCACAACCGAGCGAAATCATCAAACTGCATGCCGATCTGTTCAAGAAACACGGCATGACGACGATTCGAAACTTCGACGCGCTCAACGACGTCAACAACCTGATCTATAGCGGCCAATGCATCGTCGATGCGGGATTGAAACATCAAGTCTGCGTGACGTTGATGGAATTGCCGCCTGGTTGCGAAGGGGCCCACGATGCGGCGTTTTACGCGTCGACGCTGAAGCAAATTCTGGACGCCGGCATTCCTTTTGACGCCGTTTGTTTTAAGGACGCGTCGGGCACCGCCGTCCCGTCCAAGGTCTACGAAACGATCAAGGCTGCGCGTCAGATGCTGCCCGCCGATACGTTCATTCACTATCACACCCACGAAACCGCCGGTGTCAGCGTGCTGGGTAACAAGGCCGCGTTGGACGCCGGTGCCGATGCAATCGATCTGTCGATGGCACCCTGTTCGGGCGGCACCTGCCAGCCCGACATTCTGGTGATGTGGCATGCACTGCGGGGTACCGATTACGAGCTGGATATCGATGTCGAAAAAGTGCGCGATGCCGAAGAAGTCTTCAAGGATTGCATGAAGGACTATTTTGTGCCGCCCGAAGCGCTGGCCGTCGAGCCGTTGATTCCTTGGAGTCCGATGCCTGGCGGAGCATTAACCGCGAACACGCAAATGTTGCGCGACAACAACATCATGGAAAAGTATCCCAAAATCATCTTGGCGATGAGTGATGTCGTTCGCAAAGGCGGTTACGGAACGTCGGTCACCCCGGTTTCGCAGTTCTATTTTCAACAAGCGTTCAACAACGTGATGTTTGGGCCTTGGAAGAAAATTGCGGAACCCTACGGTCGCATGGTGTTGGGTTACTTTGGCAAGACACCGGTCCCGCCCGACGCTGACGTGGTCGAACTGGCGAGAACACAACTGGAATTGGAGCCGACCACGCGACCTGTTTTGGAGTTGAATGATGCCGACCCCAGCAAAGGCATCGGGCCCGCGACCGAAGCGCTGAAAGCCGAGAATCTGCCGGTTACCGACGAAAACATCTTCATTGCCGCAGCCTGCAAAGAGAAGGGAATCCGGTTCCTAAAGGGCGAAGCCGAAGTCGGCGTACGAAAGATCGACAAAGCGGCTAAAGCGTTGGCGGCCGTTGATTCGGATGTTCCGGCCGAATACACGGTCACTGTCAACGGAAAAGACATTTTCATGGCGGTGGAAAAGGACGTCATCACCGTCGACGGCAAGGTCTATCGGGTCGATCTGAAACTGGCCAGTGATGACGATGCGCCGAAAAAGAAGAAGAGTTCGTCGGCCGATTCGAGTGCCTCCAGCGGTGAAGTCACCGATGTCGTGGCGCAAATGCCCGGTGCGGTCTACAAGCAGTTGCTGCAGCCCGGCGAATGGGTCAACGAAGGCCAACCGGTTCTGATTCTCGAAGCGATGAAAATGGAGATGGAAGTCCCCGCGCCGGTCAGCGGCACGATTGGCAAAGTCAACGTCAAAACCGGCGACCATGTCGCCACCGGACAAGTCCTCGCCACGATCCAGGCTTAGCGTATCAGTTCGGTCGGATAGAGCGGCGTCCTTTTCCTGCAGCTCGATCGGGGGCCAATTCCGTCAATGCCGGATTTTTCTGGAGATTGGCTGTCGCCACGGATCACCTCACTGCGTACTAATCGTTAGGCTTTTCTGGCGTCTTATCCAGTGCGTCGCAATTAAGTAGTTCGTGGAAATACCCCAAAAGGTTATGAGATGGCATCGCGAAGAGCACGAATCATTCGGGTCGCGACAGCGCAGTTTTTGGTCGCATCGCTCATCGTTTCGTCAACGTCGGCTCAAAATCGCCGTGGTTCGGGAGGCGACACGCTGCTGAAACCGGGAACGCAGTTGCCGGTCGTCACGGCGTATGACGAAGCGGGCGACGAGTTTTCGACCGCTTCGCTGCGGGGCAAACACACGGTGCTGGTATTCGGGTGCCTGACCTGACCGCCTTTCCTGCGAAACGTCCCCAGTTTGGAGACGGTGGCCCAAGACTACACTCCCAAGGGAGTCCAGTTCTTTTACATTTACAAGGCGTTGGCTCACCCAGAGAACAACGGCTACATCACACCGTTCAACTTGAAAGAACGGTTGATGCACGTCGCCGAGGCGAAACGCACATTGGGGTCACAGATCCCTTGGATCTGTGACACGATGGACAATGATCTGAAACACGCGTTGGGCGATCGTCCCAATTCGGAATACATCATCGATCCAGCGGGCAAGGTCATTGTCTCACGGCAGTGGAGTCGTCCCGATGAATTGCGCAGCGATTTGGCCAGGTTGGTCGGCGAGGTTGATCCGCCCACGCAGGTCGCCGATCTTAAGATGAAAAAGTTGCCGCCGATCACCAAACCAAAGACCGGTGTGGTCAAGCGTTTGGAATTGCCAGCGAATATGTCGCCGTTGACCATCGAGCCGATCGAAACTCCTGGCACGCCCCACTACGCCAAGCTGCGTGTCGAGTCGTCCGGTGAGAAACTGTATCTCGGTTTCTTTTTGGATCCGTTGTACAAGGTGCACTGGAATAACAAAGCACCGCAGTTGGAGTATTCCATCGAAGTACCCGACGGATTGACGCTGACGCCATCGCAGGGCAAAGCTCCCAAGGTGTCGGTGGATGCCGATACCGATCCGCGAGAATTCCTGCTTGACGCATCGGGTCACACCGACGGGACGTTGAAAGTGACGGTGAAGTATTTCGCATGCGACGATGCGGAAACGTTTTGCAAACCGGTCACTCAGCAATACATCGTTTCCCAAGAGCGGGATCCCGACGGAGGCAGCCGACGAAGTAGTAGCGGCAGAGGATCGCGCAGGCAAAACCAGAGAGGGAATCCGCAAGGCGATCGGCCGCCGATGCGATC
>JABDKS010000991.1 GCA_013002105.1 Pirellulaceae bacterium
CTTCTAAACTACCGATAATCAACGGTGTCCGAGCTTCATCGATCAAAATGCTGTCAGCTTCATCAACCAAGCAAAAATGCATCCCACGCATCACCACTTCGTCGCCCGAGTCGGAGAATCCGCCGCCGCCATCACCCAACATCTCGGTTTGCAATCGGTTCTGCGCGCGTAGCAAAAGTCGGTCACGCAAGAAATCAAAGCCGAATTCCTTGGCCGTCCCATACGTCACTGCAGCGGCATAAGACTTTCGCCTTGCTGGTTGATCCATGTCGGTCTGAATGACGCCTACATCGATACCCAAAAGCGAATACAGCGGCATCATCCATTCGGCGTCCCGTTTGGCCAGGTAATCGTTGACCGTTGCCAAATGCGCACCTTTGCCAAGCAGTGAGTGCAGGTACATCGGCAACGTTGCGGTCAACGTTTTTCCCTCACCGGTTTGCATCTCAGTGATGCATCCTTCGTACAATGCAATACCACCGATAATCTGCACGTCGTAGTGCCGCATCGCGAGCGTTCGTCGTCCCGCTTCGCGGACCAGAGCATAGGCCTCGGGCAAAATGGCGGATAGCTTTTCACCTGCCATTGCCCGATATCGCAACGCCAGCGAGCGTTTTCGCAGGGCCGCGTCCTCTTCTGCTTGCAATGTCGATTCCATCGCGTTGATTTGCGACAAGTTACGACGCCAGCGAATCATGCTCGGATGAATCCCCTGACGCGAAAAGGGCGACAGGGCTTTGTGATTTCCGCCACGATGACGATCGCCCGATCGCTGCTGACCATCGGTATCAACACTGCCACCAACCGCCGATTCGCTCGGCAAGGTCGACGGTGGATCCGCAGCAGGCGTCGACGGTGGATCCGCAGCAGGCGCCGTACCAGACGGCTGGGTTGCAGGGGGTTGGGAGAGCGGGTTTTCGTGCGGCTGCGGCTCGGCGGTGGAGTCTGGACGATCGTCCCCGCGCGCATCGGTTTGAGCCGCTGACGCATCAGGGCTGACCAACGCGTTGGGATCGTTACTTTCAGTCTTGGGCCCAGTCTCGCCGGTGGCCATCAACGTTCTCCGAGGGGAAGCGACATATTTTTGCTGGAAATCAGCGCGATACTAGCCCGCTAGCAATCGCATTTTGCAGTCCGATCCCCATTCTAACGTTCAACTTTGAAAAGCTGGGGAAAGTTGAACGGTTTCTTGGTTCAAGCTAGGTGGTTTGCGAAGAGTTTTCGCTTCATTCGGGCCGTAGTGCATCTGCGGGTCAATTAAGTCGATCCACTTATACCAGTCAAACCAGTAATCCCGGACTGAACGAGACAAATGATGAAAATGAATTTTCGAGGCATGACCTTGGCGGCTCTGTTGCTGTCTGCCTCACAAACCGCTTATGCGGATGACAGCCAAGTCGAATATGACGGCGACGGCACCGTAACACCCGTCGCCTTTGTCGGCGATATGCCAAGTCAAAGCGAAGACGCTTACTTTGCCGCCGATGCTAATGAAGCCTCCAGGCTTCAACGCATGCGGCAAGCAAAGAACGTCAGCACCGCGAACCACCAAGTGGTCCGCGCTACGTCCCGACCTGCGGCATCCCGACCTGCAACGACCGTCGCCACACGCACGGTCGCTCCGCAAGTCGCCCCGCAGACACGACAAGTACAATACGCTCCGATCAGTGCAATGCAACTGCAACCTGCCGGGCATCAGCAAGTCCAACAAGTGGGCTTGTTCGGTGGCGGCTACAGTGCCTGCGATGCACCCGGTGGTTGTGACATGCCTGGTTGTGATTCACCCGGCTGCAGCCTGTTCGGTGGTGGCCAGATCGGTTCCGGCTTTTCACGCGGTGGTTGCAGCGGTAGCAGTTGCGATGGCGGCTGTGACTCCGGCAACTGTGGATCATCGTCCTGCGGTGGCTTGGCCGGCCTGTTTGGGCTTTGCTCGCGTGACGGATGGGCACGGCACGAAGCGTTGCTGTGGTTCGTTCAAGATCGCAAGAGCCCTTCGCTGATCACGACTTCCGCACCCGGCACCTTGCCAGAATTGCCAAATGCGACCACGCGATTTGGCGGCGAGATCAACGGCGACATGTCGTTCGGTTACCGAGGTGACATGGGTGTCTACCTGACCGACAACGTGGGCGTTGGTGGCCGACTCTGGTGGTTGGACGACAACGAAGACTCGCTGAGCCTCAGTGGCAACGGTTCGGATCAATCGATTGGACGTCCGTTCTTTGACACCACGACCAATGATGAAAACTCGTTGCTGGTTGCCTTGCAAAATAACTTCGCTGGCTCGGTTTCGGCCATCAGCAAGTTGGAAATGATGGCAGCAGAAGGTTACGCACGAATCAACTTGGGTTGCACCAAGAGCTGTCAACTGGACCTGATCGGTGGCTACAGCTACTTCAGCGTCGACGACAGCTTGCGAATCACCAGCACGTCGATCCAAAACAGCAATGGTCGTACCCGTACCTACAGTGATTTGTTCGATACGGAAAACACCATGCACGGTGGTCAGATCGGTTTTGAAGCCGTTGTGTCCAACGGTCGCTGGTTCGCACGCTCGCTGACGAAGGTCCACTTGGGCAATATGAATCAAATGATTCGCATCGCCGGTACGAGCACCGATCGCACGGTCGGACCAGGAACCTCCGCCAACAGCGGTTTCTTGGCTCTGGGCAACCAAGGCACTTGGGAACGCGATGAGTTCACTTTCGTACCAGAAATGAACTTCAAACTCGGCTACCGATTCCGCAAACACGTCGAAATGTCGGTCGGATACACGTTCCTGATGTTCGACAGCCTGGCTTTGGCCGGCGACCAAATCGATCGCAACATCGATCCATCGTCGCTGAACACCTCGGGCCCCCACGGGACTCGACCAGCCTTCGACTTCAACGACTCGAGCCTTTGGCTCCAAGGTCTCGACCTTGGTATGGCAATCACCTTCTGATAGGTGGATGAATGCCGGAGGCCTCGATGACCTGCCGGGAACGCAATCGAAGCCTCTGAAAAACTTAGGGCGTGAAAGAGATCTCTTTCACGCTCTTTTTTTGCGCGCAAGGAGTGCCTGATGCGATGGGAGTGCCTGATGCGATCGGTTCTCACCCTTCGTCACGCAAACGACGGCCCGTCCCGCTCGCCTGACTGCCCACTATGATCTTGAGTACCCGCCATCGCGCAACGACGCCAGAAAGCTATACCTGACAACACCAAGTGTGACTCTCCTATGGTCGACCCAAATCCGGATGCCTCACGAATCGCTCTCGGGCTCTGGCCGATCGCAGGGATCACGACCGTAGGCGTTACCCAATCGGATGCTCGCGCAACCATTGCAACAGCGATCGATTGCGGAATCCGTCGCTTCGATACCGCGTTCAGCTACGGCTACGAGGGACAATGTGATCGGTACCTGGGCGAATTCATCACCCAACAGCGTGACCAATTCACTATTCTGTCCAAAGTTGGTCAACGCTGGTCCGGTGATCACCAGCGTGTCATCGATGGATCGCCGCAAACTCTGATCACTGACGCAGAAGAATCGCTCCGCAGAATCGGAACGGAACGATTCGATTGCCTGATGCTGCACAGCCCCGATCCCAAAATCGATATTCGGGTTTCCGCCGAAGCAATCGAATCGCTACAACGACGTGGTCTGTGTGACAAAATCGGTGTCTGCAATGTCACCGCTGATCAGCGTCGATTGTTCGCTTCCGCGGCGTCCTGTGACGCAATTCAATGCCCGTTGAATTTGCTGCAACGCGATGCGTTGTCATTACTGATTCCCGATTGCAGCGCCGACGACTGCGAGGTGTTCACCTTTTGGACGCTCATGAAAGGACTCCTGGCTGGTCGGATCTCGCGGCAACATGTGTTCGCCGACAACGATGTCCGTCCGACCTATCCGATTTTCCAAGGCCGCGCTAGAGAACGCGCTCACAATGTGGTCGACAAACTGAGTGCCTTGGGAAAAACCATCAATACAACGGTCGCACAACTGGCTGTCGGCTGGGTCCTGGCGCAAAGAGGAGTGACCGCAGCATTGGTCGGCGCCAGAACGCCCGATCAAATTCGTGAACTTGCCGCGAGCGTACCGCTGAGAGCCGAAACTTGCGACGCCATCGAAAGCATCGTCCAATCGCAGACCTAGCACGAAAAACGAACCAGAGAACGAAATGAGCGCAGGTACCCAATAGCGGAAAGCAGCTCAGCTGAACTCTTCGTCAAACGCTCCGAAGTCTTCGCCGCCAAAGTCGCCGCCACCAAAATCCTCGGCTGCAGGCTGCTCAGCCATTTCACCGCCGCCGAAATCGTCACCCCCGCCGAAATCATCTCCACCACCTTCGGCACCTCCAAACCCGTCATCGGCCGGCTCCAACGCGGCATCGTCG
>JABDKS010000992.1 GCA_013002105.1 Pirellulaceae bacterium
GCGCATCACCGATCACCGTGCTACGGATGTGACCCACGTGCATCGGCTTGGCGACATTAGGCGACGAAAAATCAATCACGATGTTTTTGGGGTCGTCCACCTGTGCCACCAGGCAGCGGTCGTCACCAAGCATCTTGGTGAGTGACGATTCGATCCAATCTTGGGTCAGTTTCAAATTAATGAACCCCGGTCCGGCGATATCCGGTGTTTCGCACATTGCGTCAACGTCAAGATTGGCAATGATCTGGTCGGCAATCTCACGCGGGTTCTTGCCGTCGATCTGTTTCGAAAGTGGCATCGCACAATTGGCCTGATAGTCACCGAACTTGGGATCGTTGGTCCCACGGATCATCTGCGCGAATTGCTCCGGTTTGTCAGTCAACGGTGACAGGGCGCTAACGAATCTTTCTTGAAGAATCGCGGGAATGTGCATCGTGCGGCTCGTGGCTCAAGGGCGTTTGCAAAACGCGGAAAAGGAAAAGGGAGGTTCGTGGGGCCGATCCGAATGATCGACACACCGATTGGGTACCCCACAGGCTGTCCCTGCGATGTCACGATCATCGTCGACATCACGAAATCGGACAAAACGTGGGCGTGCGCGAGCGAGAAAGATATCACGAGTCGAACTGGAACAGGTAGACCGCGACATTGCAGTCTCCCAGATACCGGTGTTTGCGTGATTTAACCAGCGGTTTCGATGCCTAGTTCCGACAGCGGGATCTGTTTTCCGTCGGCCCAAAGTGATTCCAAACCGTAGTATTCGCGGGTTTCGGCATCGAACAGATGAATCACGACGCTGCCATAATCGAGCACAATCCAGCGACTCTCAGCGTATCCTTCGATTCCCATCCGGCGATCTCCGAGATCTTTCTGTAACGCATCATCGATCTGTTCGCTGATCGCATGCAATTGCCGGCGGCTGGTACCAGTCACCAGAACAAAGAGATCGAATTCGGCGCTCTGCTCGCAGACGTCGATCACCAAGATGTCGCTTCCCTTGTTATCCAACGCAACACGGACTGCCGCGGCGGCCAGCTTCCGACTTTCCACGGTTCCGTTGGGTCGAATGGATCGCGAAGCGGACACCATTGGGTTGACGGGAGCCGACGATGGATCGTCCGTTGCCGGTGCCGATTGTGGTTGATCTTCCGATTCGGGAGTGCTTTGAGTTGGTTCAGTCATAACAGCAAGTCTAGTGAATTTACGGCCCCCGTCCACGGACCGACTCGACCACAGCGGTCGCGGATGCCCGCTTTTGACAGGAAAAAGTCGCGTCCCGGACACCTACGGCTTCTCATCGTTGATGTGCCTCTGTCATCGGCCAGGACCTGCGATAGGCAAAGTCGCGCCGGGACAGGTCCTGGCTAACAAAACCCCCAACAATCCGCTTGGAAAGAACCGGAGCAACGCTGCCCCGGTCCCCGCACGTCAGGCCACTGTAAAAGGAGCCAGTTGCCGCTTCAAAAGTTCACGCAACTCCAGACGGAGTCAGTCGACGTTCTGGCCAAAAACAAACGGGTCCTGCCGTGCCGATCGCAACCCCCAGTACGCTCGCCCAAATCCACGCCAGCCGAGTTGATAGGATTGGCCCAGTATCCACTGCACGTACGTGTTGCTATTTGGACCGGGCCAATAATGATATCGATTCAACCACGGGTACTGTGTCGGCGACGCTTCGATGCGTTTCGCCAACTCGTCGGCGGTCCCGCCCTGCCAGCGGCGAACAAAACGCGAGGGCCGACGACTGACACTTTGAGTCGGTGTCAGCAGGTTGCGATGAAGGTGCCCCCACGAATCGCCACCAGGCTCTTGCCAAACCTCCCATCGATCAATCGAATCATCGCGACCGATCAATAACCAATAGTGTTCGGCAAACGAAAAAGGCGGCGGCAATCGCGCAGCATACAAATCGACGTACAGACCTTTGACGCACTGGCGTCCAGCGTATCGTTCTTCAGCAAACGGCACGTCCTCAAACCCATCTTCGCTATTTAATTTCATCGACAAATTTTCGCCGTCTGCTGACCAACGATTCATGATGACATACGGGCAACTGCCTTCTTTGCCAACTTGGGAATCGATTTTCTGATCGACTCCCAACTCGGCTCGGCGCCCCGTTTTGGTCGAACAATCAGGTCGATGCCGCGTGGAATTTGTTCTTGTTGGGTTCGGTACGACTCGCGAATCAATCGCTTCCAACGATTGCGTGTCACCGCATTGCCGACTTTCTTGGGAATCGTAATACCGATCCTCGGTGGTTGCTCGGGCGCGCTCGGCGAGGCGAACAAAACGATCACGCCGTCGGCGACGCACGTCCCCTGTCGCAGGATCATCGTGAATTCACCGCTTTTGATTACGCGTTGAGATTTTTTGAATCTACGTCGCATTCTCCAACCTGCTTCGTCAGCGATTTGTCACAGCGATTCGGAAATGGACAGAACCTGCGAGTTGTCAACGCAAGGATTTGCAACTAGAAGGAAATGCCATCGCGAGGCGACAGTTGATTTTGCGCATCAAATTGCTCGATCAATTGCTTTGATTCATCGCTAATTTCTTTGGGCAAATGGATCTGGACTTCGACGATCAAATCACCGGCATTTCCATCCCGAGACTTGACACCCTGACCTTTCAATCGCAACCGTTTCCCGCTGCTTGTTCCAGGTGGGATCGTCATGGTCACGGTTCCATTGGGTGTGGGCACATCAACCTTTGCGCCCAGCACGGCTTCGGCCACCGTTACCGGCAGTTTCACCTCCAAGTTGTTACCGACGCGCCGGTAATAGGGATGATCGGAAACCTTGATCAGCAATATCAGGTCGCCGCGAGGACCACCGTTGGGTGACGGTTGCCCGCGCTCGCGCAGCCGCATTTTTGCACCCGTGTTGACGCCGGGCGGAATCGTGACCGAGAGTTTTTCGCCGTCGAGATAGAACTGGGTTTCGCCACCGTGAACCGCCAGCGACATCGGCAGATCCAATTCATGCCGGATATTCTGTCCACGTTGGGGCGGAGCGGCTGCAGCGGTACGTTGCCCGCCACGACGCGGGCCTGCGCCGCGACCACCACCACCCATCAGTTGCTCAAAAAAGTCCGAGAATCCGCCCTCGAACTGAACTCCGCCACCACCACGACCACCGCCGCCAAAAATCTGCTCCAAATCAAGACCTTCGAATCCAGCACCGCCGCCAGCCTGGGGATTCCAACCCGTATTGCGGATTTTCTCGAAATCCTCGCCGTATCGATCGTACGCGGCTCGCTTGTCGTCATCGCTAAGAACGTCAAACGCTTCTTGAATTCGCTTGAATCG
>JABDKS010001085.1 GCA_013002105.1 Pirellulaceae bacterium
AAATCCCAACATGACCCACACATCAAACAACCGGTTGGACAAGGCGAACGCACCGATCACACAGAAACTCAAAATGACCGGCAACAAGTAATGCCGCGGCACTCGTGCGACACGGGCCAGCGTCCGCATCGAAAACATCATCACCAATGCCATCACAATGTTCGCGATAAACATCGAACCCATGATCGTGTAGACCATATCGGGACTGTCAGTAAATAATTGCGGACCGGGCTGCAAGCCGTGCAACACCAGCGCCCCCAACAAAACGGCTTCGGCAACACTGCCGGGCAAGCCCATCGCGATCAACGGAATCAATGCCCCGCCAATCGTCGCATTATTCGCTGCTTCGGATGCCACCACACCGTCTTCGTGCCCCGTGCCGTATTTCTCAGGTTCCTTGGAAAGACTCTTGGAGATGCTGTAGGCGGTGACGCTACCGATGTTGGCTCCAATGCCCGGCAAGATTCCAATCCAAGTTCCAATCACGGACGACCGCAGCAGATTGACACCATGTTTGATGAAATCACCTGGTCGTAAGAAAATCTTGCCACGTCCAAGTTCGATCGGTTCTCCTTTACGATCGATTTCCACGATGTCGCGAAAGATCTGATTCACGGCAAACAAACCGATCAACACTGGCAGCAATTTGAACCCGTCGTTCATCTCGGTCATGCCAAAGGTCAATCGCGTTTCACCGGTGGCGGCATTGATCCCCGGCATCGCTAACAAAATCCCCAAGAAACCCGACAACAGAGATTTCGACAGCGAGTTACCACCGATCGTGGCGATTAACACCAGAGCCATCATGACCAGCGAGAACAATTCGAAGTAACCGAACGTCGACGACAGCCGCGCGATCGGTTCGGTCAGCAACACCAAGAATGCCCACGAAATCATTCCGCCGACAAAGGACGCCATCACGCCCAAGGAGAGCGCCCGCGCAGGCTTACCTTGCTGGGCCATCGGATAACCGTCCAACGTCGTGATAATGGACGCGGGTGTTCCCGGCATCCGCAACAACGTCGCCGTGATCATTCCACCACTGACCGCACCGACATAAATGCTGATCAAGAACGCCATCGACAAAAGCGGGTCGGCACCGTACGTCAGCGGGATCACCAACGCGATCGTCATCGTGCCGGTCAAACCGGGGATCGCACCGACAAAGATGCCCAACGTTGTGCCGACCACGATCAGCATCAATCCCATCGGACTGGTCAGCTGAGTCATCGCTTCGGTCAACCCGGTCGCGGCTGCATCCGGCGCTGCGGTCATTGCTCCGACGATCCCGAGACCCTTCATTGATATCTGATCCATTGGCAGCATGATCGGGTGTGAATCCTCAGCGTTTTGCCTGTGTAGATGTATTTTGTCGCGTGATAAGCGACATGGATGCAGCAAATCATACAGGTCTTGCGGCCTGTCGATCCTCTCCCGCAAGCGACCAATTCTCACTCATTGGTCACGTCGATGTTGGATAGAATGGATACTGCCACCCGATCGAGCCCGTCGTTCGAAATTCTCCGGTTGGGTGAAACCGCGAGTACTCGATGAATCAACCTAATCCAAACCGCCCGTCCGCGCAATCCAAGGCGGCGGGAGAACCCGATACCCTGACGCCCACTGAATCGACCTTAGTGGCCGATCCGGAGGAGATCCCTAATGGATCCTGGGACCGATTGTTGCATAAGATCAGCGGGATGGGTTTCTCGATCGCCATTCACACGATCATCTTTTTGTTGTTGGCGATTATCACGATTGATATTCGGCTGAACGAAGTGGTCCAGTTGGTGTCCCTGCCGCGAATCGAAGAAGAAGATCCGCCAGTGGAAGTCGAACTGGATCCAGAGATCGAAGTCGTTCCACCAGAAAATGTTTCTTTATTCTCCGCCGCACCGGCAGCGTTGAGTACGGCGACTGCCGCAGCTACCACGCCGGTGTTGGATCAATCACTGGTCGCCAAAGCGGACACGTCGGACTTGCAAATTGATGCTCCGACTATGTCGATGCCGGATCCAATGACGCTGATTGAAGCCAAACCGGACGGAGAGATCAAAGGTGAAGCGAGGGACATTGTTGACAACTACCAACAAGCAATGGATCGGCTTGCACAAGAATTGTTGTGGATGTTGGACGAAGGCCCGGTGCTGGCGGTTTGGTGTTTTGACC
>JABDKS010001023.1 GCA_013002105.1 Pirellulaceae bacterium
GGCTTCACTTGCGATGGTTTTTCTTGCGCTGGCTTTTCTTGCGCTGGCTTTTCTTGTGCTGGCAACCCGACGGCGTTACCGCCACAGATCGCGACCCCCAGAGCAAACAGGAAGGTCTTTGACCTGACAACGTCTCGCAGTGGTCGGCGATGACTCGGCAGCCAATTACATGACCGCCCAACTCTCTTGCGAGGGTCGGCGAGGCGAATGCGGCGGTTTAAAAACGCGGTGGAATGTTTCAAGGCGTCCGGCTTCCTATGGCGTTAAAGACTGTGAATTTAGGGGGATCATTCGGACAGTTCCTATCATCGAGGGATTCTCACCGGATTGAAACCCCGAAAACGCTTGTCGACTTGGCATCGGGCGGCTAATCTGGGTGTGTGACGCAATCGAATCCTGCATCGTGAAGCGTCTTTACTAGGGATTTACGGCCACTTGCAGCCTAACTGCTAAAGAGCCATGCAACAAAACATGTCTATTGAATCGGATTCGAACGCTCGTTCGCAATCGTCTGAAAACGCCCACGAAAACTCTTCGTCGGGGGCAAGTTCACCATCACCTGGGCAACCATCCTGTGGTCACCCACAACCCACCGGTGTGCCCGAAATGAGCGACGATGCTGGTTTGTCGACGCACTGTGTCCATGCGGGTGAGCGACGCCAGAAAAGTGAGGGTTCGATTACGGCCCCCATTTTTACCGCATCCACCTACACCTTCGAATCAACCGAAACACTGCTCCGCTTTGTTCAAGGAAAAGAACAGCGCGAGGAGTACGGTCGTTACGGCACGCCAAACGAAAAGAGCGTCGAAGGCAAACTGGCGGCACTCGAAGGAGCTGACGAAGCAATTCTGTACAGCAGCGGCATGGCCGCGATCGTCGGATTGCTGATGAGCAAATTGAATTCGGGCGACGAAATCATTTTCTTTGATCAGTGTTACCACCGTAGTCGCGAGTTTTGTGCAAAACACCTCGCTCGCTTCGGTGTCGTGACCCATCAAGTTAAAACCGGTGATTTCGCGGCGATGGAAGCAGCGATCAACGAAAACACGAAAATGCTGGTCAGCGAATCGCCGACCAATCCACATTTGACCGTCGTTGATCTGGAAAAATTCGCCGCGGTTGGTAAAGCCAATGAAGTCGAGACGCTGATCGACGCCACCTTGGCGACCCCTTACAACATCAAACCGTTGGATTACGGTGTCGATTACGTCCTGCATTCGGCGACCAAGTATTTGGGCGGACACAATGATCTGCTTGCCGGTGTGATTTGCGGCCGCAAAGAACAGCTCGAATCGGTCCGTTCATTGCGAGGCATCTTGGGAAGCGTCAATTCATCCCACAATCTTTACTTGCTGGAACGCGGGCTGAAAACCTTTGAGTTGCGCATGCAGCGTCACAACGAGAATGGGATGCGGATCGCCCAGTTCTTAGAAGATCATCCGCGGGTCGACTGTGTCTATTATCCCGGGCTCGCGTCACACCCATCGCACGCGATCGCGACATCGCAGATGCGCGGCTTCGGGGGATTGGTGACGTTCACGGTCAAAGATGCTGATTGGCAGGAAACGTCCAGGGTCGTCGATGCCGCACGCATTCCTCGAATTGCCCCCAGTTTGGGAGGCGTCGAGTCGCTGATCGAACAACCGTTGGTCATGAGCTATTACCACTGCACGCCCGAAGAACGTCAGCGATTCGGTATCGATGACAACATGATTCGCATGTCATGCGGAATCGAGAATGTCGACGATTTGATTGCTGATTTGAAACAAGCTCTCACGGCATGAGTGATACGACCCGCGGCAATCACAACCAGGGCGACGATTCTCGATCGTTTCGCACACGTGCCATCCATGTGGGAAACCAAGTCGACCCGCAAACGGGCGCTGTCGTTCCGCCGATTCATCTCGCTAGCACTTTTCGCCAGCCAGGTGCTGGCCAATGGGGCCAGTTCGACTATTCCCGCAGTGGAAACCCCACACGCTCCAATCTCCAAACGACGCTCGCGTCACTCGAGGGTGGCTGCAACGCGCTTGCCTACTCCTCCGGAATGGCCGCTATCCACGGCGTGATGATGATGTTGACCAGCGGCGACCACGTCGTGGCCGGGTGTGACCTGTATGGCGGAGCGTACCGCCTGCTGCACAAAATCTGTAACCGCAGCGGCATCGACGTCACGCTGGTCGATATGACAGATCGCAGTGCCGTCGAATCCGCAATCACGGACAAGACCCGGTTGATCTGGGCTGAAACGATCGGCAATCCACGAATGTCGATTCCCGATCTGCCAGCGCTGGCTCAAATTGCCAAACGACGCGGAATTCGAATCGGCGTGGACAACACGTTTGGGACTCCGGCACTGATTCGGCCGCTCGAGTGCGGCATCGACATCGTGATGCACAGTGCGACGAAGTACCTCGGTGGTCACAGTGATTGCTTGGGCGGAACACTGGCGGTCGCCGACAAAGCGCTTTTCGATGAACTGTATTTCATTCAGAACGCCACCGGTGCAGTACTTGATCCGTTGAGTTGTTTTTTGGTGTCGCGGGGACTCAAAACGCTGGACCTGCGCGTTCGTGAACAGTCGGCCACGGCGTTGCATCTGGCACATTGGCTCGAGGGGCATCCCAACGTCAAGCAAGTGTTGTACCCGGGGCTTCAGTCACACCCACAACATGACATAGCAAAACGGGTGCTCGAGGGTGGATTCGGAGCCATGCTGACATTCGAGTTGGATGGAACGATCAAGCAAACGGCGAGGGTGTGCGAAACGACCCAGTTGTTTCATCTGGCAGTCAGTTTGGGCGCGGTGGAATCGTTGATCGAGCAACCCGCCACAATGTCGCACGCCAGTTATGATGCGGCGGATCGCGAAAAATTCGGCATCACCGATGGCTTGATCCGATTGTCCGTCGGACTGGAATCCGCAGATGATTTGCAGGCTGACCTGCAACAAGCCATCGCCGGAGCGGTGGGCCGCTAGACATCCAATACCGTGGACCCATCACACGATGATCGCAGGCCAGTACCCGTCGTGGCGGAAGTTGGTAGCACAGGTCCTGATCAGCGAAAATCTCTCTAACTGCGAAACGACACCCTCGTCGCGGTTTCAGATTAGGGCAGTTTTCGATTTCATGTAGGCCAGGACCGAATGGCACTTAATCGGTGTAACTCTTGATCGTCTAGGAA
>JABDKS010001028.1 GCA_013002105.1 Pirellulaceae bacterium
CTACAAGTTCGTCAGGTGGATCAATCCCATTGGTGGGTCGGTACCGAAGCGACCTATGATCGTTTTCCAGTGGTGCTCTGGACCGATCCGCTGGGCACGGCCCAGGTGCCGTTGAGTGAACGAATTACTCAAGCAACCGGTGGTCAGTCGCCCATGGTGGTTGATCCTCAGACCGGTCGTGCTCTGCTCCTGTTACCACGATTTATCGTCCGGCAGATGCCCAAAATTCTTGAGGGTCTGCAGTTGAAAGTCGTTAACTGACGACCAAGTGGAACATCGCTCGTCGGCTTCCTGTTATCTTGGGACAACGTTCACGAAGTGACGCGTTGCGGGGTTGGTTTAATCGGCTCCGCGGGACCGTCTCTTTATCATCGACAGGATCACTCGCAGCGGAGCAACCACCCATGACACGTTTGATATCGATGGTGATAGGCCTGCTGTGCTTGCAATGCTTTGCCAACGCACAGTCGTTCGAAACGGTGGAGATTGACCCAACCATTGGTAAAGTCTGTTACGCGGTCACGGCGGCCGACGTGAACCAAGACGGCAAATTGGATGCAGTCGCCATTAGCGAGCGCGAAGCGTTTTGGTATCGCAACCCCGATTGGAAGCGTCACACAATCATCAGTGATGCGGTCCCGCAAGATCATGTCTGCATCGCCGCCCATGATATCGACGGTGATGGCAAAGTCGACTTTGCGCTCGGGGCCGGTTGGCCAAAAAACGGTGGCACGATTCATTGGCTCTCGAGGGGCAAATCGCTCGATCAACCTTGGACGGTTCACGATATCAGTGCCGAACCTTGGACACATCGAATGCGTTGGGCTGATGTGGTGGGCGATTCCGATATGGATCTGGTGGTGACGCCGCTCAATGCGACGGTTGGTAGTGGAATCCGCTTGATGGCGTTTCCCATTCCCAATGATCCGGTAGCCGGTCCATGGAAACCAATCGTCTTAGATGCATCGCTGGATCGAGCCCACAACCATTGGCATTTGCCCGGATCGTCCAAGGAGCAAACGGTGATCGCAAGCCAGCAGGGAATCAGCCTGCTGGAAGCAACTGACGCGGGATTCCGACTAAAAAACATTGCCAGGGGTGCCAGCGGCACCAAACCGAACGAGCAAGGTTCCGGTGAAGTGAAATCGGGCAAGCTTGCATCGGGCAAAATGATTTTCGCGGCGATTGAGCCAATGCATGGAAATCAGGTCGTCGTCTATCTGACCGATGCATCAATGGACGCTGCAAAAACGGAGCGATTGGTTTTGGATGACAGCTTTGTTCAGGGACACGCCGTCTGGTGCGCGGATTTGAACGACGACGGGTCTGACGAAGTGATTGCGGCGTATCGCAACCCATCCAAGGGACCGGTAACGGATCCCGGTATCTACATTTTCCAGGCGACCGACGACAGCGGTAAAGCTTGGAAACGCCGGCCGCTGGATCCCAACATGGCCTGCGAAGACATTTGGTGCGCTGATTTCAATGCTGACGGCAACGTGGACGTACTGGCCGGCGGCCGGGCAACGCACAACGTCAAACTGTATTTAAACCAGGGCCAATGATCGGCGTCGGTCCCGGACCTGGGTTAATTCACGCTTTGGCGGACCACCGCGTCTGAATCGTCCAAGAAGAACGCATCGAACTCGGGTGCGTCGTTGGCCGTGCCTTCCAGATCGAACTCATCCGCGATCAACGATCCGATATAGGCCTGCATGCGGTTGGCTCCCTCGGGCAACGTGTGATGCGTGGCGACTTCGCTGGCAAAGTTGATCAAATCGTAAACACGGGCCTTGCTTGGCAAAATTCGCTTTCGTTTGTCGCTGAGCGCCTCCAAATTGGCCAATCCATACAATTCGCTCATGTTCCCCGCGATCGATCGAAACCGCGATAACAGTCCCTTGGTGGTTGCTTGCCGCTCGCGCTGCAGTCGCTCCAGCACGGCACCGAGTGTCAAGCACTCGTGGACCGACGCCCAAGACGTTTGACTCGATTCGAATCGTTGTCGCAATGCGGCGTATCCATCGCCGTTGTCAAACGATTCCAAGGCGCGAGCGATGCAGTGATCCATGTGTTTGCCCACTGGGATATCACTGCGAAACGCTTTGGTGTATCCGACCATGCCGTTACTGCAAACCATTCGCAACATCGACAGAAAGAGTTTTGGATGACCGTATCCGTCAACGGGGGTTTCGAGACAAAAACGGTCACGAAACTGATCGCCGCCAATCTTGAACTCTCTGGTACCGCCTCGTGGGGCGTGAATGCTGGTCACCAAGCCGTCTCGATAGGTCACGTCGGTTCCACCGTATCGCGAAACCAGATCGGCCACTTCGTCGTAGCGAATCACAGGACGTTTGGTGCTCGTGACCGCGAGCAATCGGTTGGTCGATTTGCCGGCGACCTGTTGGTTCGAGATGCAAAAACGAAACGCATCGTCGGCGTTCATTTGACTGATGCGTTGGAATACTTCGGAAGGTGCAAAGTAGCGAAAGACGTTTTCGGCGATGCCAAACCGTGTGAAAAAGGATCGCCAGAACCGGCGGGTGGCGATCACGGATTGCCCGTCGATCTCCAGGTTTTTCAGAATCACGCGTCCGGATTGAGTCCGTTGGACTTCGCGGACACGCAGGTCGGACACGGTAGCATGGCCATAGGTGAAATTGGGTTTGGAAGTGTTTTTATCGCTCATCAATAAGACTCCTAAAAAGCGTTCCACGGTCGGGAAAAGGGGGGGGAGAGAGGGTGATCACTTTACGGCCTTGGACCGATTCGTCCGAGCCATCGGCTTCGATTCGGCGCTGGAGTACCGGTTTCCATTCGGCTCTGGCGTCCGCGTTTTATTCGACTTTGGAGTGCTGCGACTTATTCGGCACGGGAGTACTGCGATTTATTCGGCACGGGAGTACCGCGATTTATTCGGCACGGGAGTACCAGGCCGACGTCGCGCGCGAACGGTGGATCGCGACGAGTTTGGGCAATTTGACTTCGGCCCGCGCGACGCGTTTGCGTGCGATTTGCGTCATTTCATTCAAACGTTTATTGGCGCGAATGCTGCGCCACTGATCGTCGGACCACAGATACTGTTCGGCAGGCATGGCGGTTCGCAGCATGGGATACGGCGTCTTTTGACATTGCACGATCTGTTTGACCGGGACGTGGTGGCAGGTACGCAAGACGCGGCCGGCCATTTGGATCGTGCAACCCTTGCCGCTGGGACGGCAGAACACGGTTTGAAGTTCGGGGCAATCGAAGCCTTCGGTCAAAATTGCCATATTGATTAACACCTGCACTCGGCCCGCGGCAAAATCTTCGATCTGACGTTCTCGGTTGCTCGACGCCGTCACGACTTCGCACGACACACCGGCTTGGCGTAGTAGCAAATACAGCAAATCACACTCGTTGCGGCGATGAAAGAACACCAGAGATTTTCCCCATCGCTGTGGATCGGACAGCAGCAAATTCGCGATCCGCTGCGGCGTGTGCTCGGGGATCGTGTAATGGTGGTAAGCACTCAAATAGCCATCGGAAATCAGAGCAGCGATTCCGGCATCGCGAATCACTTGATCAAAGCAGAGCTTGATTCGATCGGTGCGATAGGGAGTGGCGGACAGACCGAGTGTCCAGGTTGGACGGATGCAGCTGTGCAAGTTGGCC
>JABDKS010001032.1 GCA_013002105.1 Pirellulaceae bacterium
CTGTGGGACGTGGTGTGGCGTCGTGCAATCGCATGCCTTCGGGGATACGATCGTGAACGCGGACATCGAGTGCTTCGGCGGATCCGACATTTTGTACTTGGATAACGAACGACGCTGGTTTTCCGACTTTGACTTCGCTGGGCGCACGTTTGTGGATGACAACGCTGGGCGACTGAACGCCTTCGAGCCGTCGGTCACCCGGTTGACCAAGGGTTGCGGCGTTGTTGTTCCGCATCTGGTGAGCAGCCGGCAATGCTTGGAGGTTATCGTTGCGGTAGGGCGTGTTGGAGAATCGTGGGCCTGAGCGGGATGCAATCCGTGCTTGGCTCTGACCATCGAATTGGTTCGAGTCGCTGCGACGCATGTCGCCGTACGATCCAGCTGGCAAAGGCGGTGCGGTGGGTTGTTGTAGCGATGGATCTCGCGGTAGTTGACCGAACTGGGCGACCGACGGATCAGCTGCTTGTCCGTAAGGGTTGGGCTGTGGTTGGCCGCCACCGTACTGAGCGGCGTCGTTTGCAAACTGCGATTGTTGTGGGCCGTGATCCTGTGCGGGGTTGCCGTACTGGCTTGCGTCAGCGGGCGACCGGAGGCTTCCGGATTGCTGGGCTGCAAAATGAGGATTCATTTGCGGCTGGTCGGCATAGTGACCGGCATTGGGATCGTCTTGTCCTGGCAAAGTGACCGCGCGCAGCATTTGGGCCGGTTGGCCATGAATTGGCTGGGAATCTTGCATCGACTCGTTGGCTGCCATGGGCACTTGCTGCGGCATCGCGGGCAACTGCGGCAACTGGTCGATCGATGATGGGCCGTTTTGTGATATCTGATTTTGTTGTGGATCGTTGGCCGTAGCAAAGTCGGCGTCGCTGCGTAGATCGTTTTGGTCGCTACCGCGCAGGAAGTTGGACGGTTGGGATGTGTCGGCCGCTTGTTCGCCGCTGACAAAGTGATTCATCGTGGGTGCGGCGGGTCCGGCGTTGGATTCTTGGGTGGTGTTTGCATCTGGGCCGGCGCCGGTCGGCGGTAGATTCATTTGGGAATTCGTCGAGTCGGCTTGTGTGCCGGCAGCGTCATCGGCGTTCAATGTTGCCGGCAAATTCATCGACATCGTGGCCGCGGGCATGTCTGCGGCGGGTGCTTGCTGGGTATCTTGGAAAGTGGGCACTGCGTCGGGCAGACCGAACGTGACCGGATCGGTGCTGGGGCCGCCTTGGGTGTGCTGAACGAGTTGGACGGCGTCGCCTGTTGCGGTTGCGCCGTCGATTCCTAATGCGTTGGCCAGTTCGACCGCGTCACTGACGTCGGCGAACGGGCTGGGTTCGTGTTGATCGGGATCATGTTGATTGGGATCATGCGCACTGCCCGCATTGTTTTGAATCGAGAGCGTTGTTTCGCCGCCGTTGGGCTGCGTTGATTCGCCGCCGATCGGTGGGGGCGGATCGCCGGTCGGGGCGTACAGCGTCGGCGCCCAGGACGAAACGAGTTCGCTTTGGTGGTCTTTTTGAGCTTGGGCTGCCATGACGGCGCCCAACAGGATGGTGACAGCCCCAGCGGCGAGGCGTATGCCAAATGGTTTCATGGGTCGCATTCCGTTCGCGAAAAAATCAGCCGATCCTCCGGCGTACCGGATCGTTAGCAAAAATTGCGGAGCGGTCGGAAGAGCAAACGATCGTCGGATGCGAGAATCTGGATCGAGTACGGTTTTGCGGCACCTTGGCAGCGCCACATGCCGCAACGTATCAAGATCTGATAGCAAATCCGGAGGAGAAGATGGCAGATGTAGGCCAGCAGCGGTCCTGGTGATGTCGTTTGTCTCGCGGTGTTTTGCCAGGACGGGTCCTGGCCTACGGCTACTGTTGATGTCGTTTGTCGCGTGGTGTTTTGCCAGGACGGGTCCTGGCCTACGGCTACTGTTGATGTCGTTTGTCGCGCGGTGTTTTGCCAGGACGGGTCCTGGCCTACGGCTACGAGGCTGTGAATTTTTTTGGTAACCCGACGCGTGAGCGAGGGACAACGGAGTACGGTGGGTCCCTCGCTGACGCTTCGGGTTACCATTCACACGTCCGATATAGCCGAATCAATAAATCACAGCCGCGACGGCTAAGAAAGCAATGTGCGCGGACGGGTCGTGGC
>JABDKS010001037.1 GCA_013002105.1 Pirellulaceae bacterium
AAAGAAGGTTGTTACGGCGGCGAGCAGAATGATTCGGTTCATAAAATGGAGTTGAAGTTGATGTGGTGGTGGAAGGGAAATTCGACGTAGCTGGTTATCGGTGGTGTGATGCTGCGAACAGCAAACGATCGTGGTTTACTCGGCGTGCATGCGGGTATGCATTTTCTTGAGGTGTTCGGGTAATTGGAATCCGTCAGACTGTAAAAATGTCATCAGATCACCGACTTCTTCCTTCGTTAACACGTCAAGCAACCCTTTTGGCATCGCAGAGATTTTGGATTTTACCTGTTCGTCGATCGCGTCTTTGGGGACGGCGGTCAGGATTTTGGGCGTCAACAAATTCGTCATCACTTGCAGTTCTTTCTTGGAGTTTTTGGCGATCACTCCTGAAATAACGCGGCCGTCGGCGAGTAGGAATTTATAGGTTTGAAATTTCTCGTTGATCTCTGCGGAGGGTTCCAGCAATTGGGCCAACAGTTTCTTTCCTTTGTATTTCTTGGTGACTTCTTTCAAATCCGGGCCCAAATTCACACCGTGGCCTGCCAAGACGTGACATTGGTCGCAGCGGGCTTTCGCGAACGCCGTCATGCCTCGCATCACATTTTCATTGTTGGGTGCTGCGACCTGTTGTTCCGCAAAATCGCTTAATTGCCATTGTTTGACGACTCGCGGTTGGCTGGCCGCGACCATGGAATCGACATCACTCAAATCGTCCACGACAATCATGTTTCCCTTCATCACGATCCAGTGTCCGGGAAACGTGCATACGTAGGGATAGATTCCAGGTTCGGTCGGAGCTTGGAAACGGAAAACGTGCACCTTTGACTTGCGTGTCGGCCCAATCATTTTGGACGCGTGCAAAATCAGATTGCGTTTGGATCGGGGGATGAAATCGGAATTGGCATTTTTTGGATCGCGTGCCATTTCATTGGCTGCCATCCCGACTTCGGCCAACGAACCCGGTTTGACGAACACCATGTTGTGGTCCGTCGCATCGGGATTGGTGAACACGATTTTGACATTTTGGCCGGTTTTGACCGCGAACTGTTCTTTGGTGTATTTCATGACCTCGGGCAGACACGAGATCGTGAAAGTCGCGAGATCTTTTTGTTTGTCGAATTGCGCTTCACTGGCGCTGGGTGTTGGTTCTTGCAGTTGAGTGTCTTTCTTGGCGTCACGCAAAAATTTGGCGACATTGTAAGAGTCGTCCGCTTCCCAGTGACGGCGGATGCTTTTGGATCCCAACGCGCAAGCGATCGCATAGGAAAGATGCCCTTGGGCGGGTTGCTTGATGACCTCCATCAATACATCGAACGCTTCCTTGCTACCGATATAAGAAGTCGCAATGGCCGCTTCCATCCGCACGATTGCGTTGGAGTCATTTGCGGCTGTCTTTAATAGCTTGATTGCGTCCGGCATATCGGCGTGCCAGAAACGCAACTGCTGCGTTGCTGCGGCGCGGGCCAGATGATGTTCGCACGCGAGCAATTCTCGCAGCAGCGGAAGGTTGGTCTGGCCGATCCCGCGGTAGACCCAGATCGCTTCGATTTGATGGTGACGCCAACGTGAATCGTTGGAGTCGAGCGAGGAAACCCATTGGTTCAGGGCTGTGTGTACCGCCGCAGCGTCACGCTCACGTAGTTCACGGCGAATCCAATAACGAATGCGGGACTCAGGGCGTTTGAGCGATTCCAGCAATTCCTCGATCGTCGCGTCAGCGATCTTGGGCGGTTCAGCTAGCGGCTTACCCTTTGCCGTGATCCGCCAAATCCGACCGGAATGTCGATCGCGACGTTCGTCTCGCAAGGAATATTGTGCGTGGCCTTTGACAGGGTTGTACCAGTCACAGACGTACATTGCACCGCGCGGGCCGAACCGGATGTCGACGGGAATGAAACTCAAATTGGACGAAAAGATCAGGTCGCCCACATACTTTTCATCGAAACCAAATGGGCCCTCGTTCCATTGGTGGATTTCAATACGGTTGGTTGGCTTGTAGCGTGCTTTGATATAGCCGCCCTGTAGTTCGTCGGGAAAGGTGGCGAAGTCGACAAACTCTTGACCGCAGGTTCCCGAGTACGCATTCAATCCTGCGGGTCGCGGATGCTGCGTTGGGTAGGGCGGATCGAGCGAGTGAAACGCGGCCGCATAAATCGGATGGCTGGCGACATGCTGGCCCCAGTCGTCAAACGTCACACCCCAGGGGTTGGTGCTGTGGTAGGTTCCGAAACTGGTCAAACGTTGACTGTCGGGATGAAACCGAAACCAGCCGCTGTTTTGCTGACGCACCGGTCCGTACGCGGTCTCCACCTGTGTGTGATGGAAAATCGACTCGCGAAAAATCAGGTCCCCGTCGGGTGACCAAACGAAATCGTGCAACGAGTGGTGTGAGTCTTCGGTGCCGAACCCACTGAAAACCTGACGACGATGATCCGCTTTCCCATCCCCGTCAGTATCTTTCAAGAACGTCAGATGCGGTTCATCGGAGATATACACACCGCCGTCGCCGAATTCAAAGGACAGTGGGATGTGCAAATCATCGGCCCACACGTGTGACGAATCGGCTTTGCCGTCGCCATCGGTGTCTTCCAGAATCACCAACTTGTCGCATGGTTCGTTGCCCGGATAAACGTGCGGATAAGTGGTGGAACAGGCCACCCACAATCGGCCCCGGTTATCCCAGCGGATCTGGATCGGAGCCGCGATATCGGGAAACTCTTCTTCGCCGGCGAACAGCGTCACTTCGAATCGCGGATCGACTTTAAATTCCGCCAATTCCGCTTTGGCCGTCATCCAACGGTTCGCGCCGCGGCTTTGTTTGGTTTCGGGCAGCGGTGGTAGATTGGAGTCGTCGATCTGGTCCGGGACCGATTGACCGTCGGCCAACTTCCAAATTCGTTGATCACGATTGGCCGTCATGATGTCAAAGTTGCGCATCGCCGGCAGAAAGTCCAGATAGCCGTAAGTCTTGCTGCGACCGCCGGTGTAATAAAACGTGTTCAGCGGTCGGTAGCGGCGAAAGTACTGCCGATTTTTGTCGATGACGACCTGCCGAATGCGTGGGTCAATTTCCGGAGGCGATTGGTCGAATACTTGCTGGTAAACGTTCTTGGCAAATGACTGGTAGCCCTGTTCGTTCAGATGGACACCATTGATCGTGGCATCGTCACCGGGGCTTTGCATTAGCTGAAGTGTTGGATCGAACAGGTCGACGAACCCGATCTTCAGGTCCTTGGCAATCTGACTCATGGACTGCGAATAGAGTTTGATATTCGCGTTGTTCAAATCAGCGGCGGGCACGCCCGTGACGTTTTCATTCGCGATCGGTGACAGTAACACAATCTTGGGTGCCGACTTGCCGTTGAACGCCTTGGTTTTCAGATCGCCCAGAAACTTCGTCAGGTTCTCCTGGAACATTGCGACACCGTCGGGGCCTGCAAACGATTCGTTAAATCCGAACGATGCGAAGATGATGTCGATCTTTTCGTGTGCCAAGTGCTGCTGCACATCGGCAAAATTATCTGGGCGAGGTTGCAAATCCGCGGTATCGGCCGGCCACGCCAGATTTCGAATCACCAGTTCGTGCTTGGGGTACCGCTGATGCAGCAGGGTTTCCAAATGACCGAAGTATTGAGCGCGTTCCAGCAACATGTTGCCGATCAGTGCGATCCTGGCACCCGGTTGGATGGTTAATGGCAACTCGGTGTCGATGGGTGTCGCTGCGGCGGCCCGCGGCGCGGTGGCTTGGTAAATGCCGTATTGAGCCAGCGCGGGGTCTTCCGGCGGATCCTGTTTGTTCGTCGCAGTGTTTCTCGCGTCCCGGGCGTTCTGAGCCACGGCCGTGGTCGGAAAAAACAGGCCAAGAGCGAGCAAGGCTTGGAAAAAGCAGAATGGAATTCGATGGGGCATTCGAGCAGAGTTAGACACGGGTCGGGAAATGGCATGTCTGAGCGAAACGAATCTCAGAATCGAACGCATTGTACTCCCCAAAGCCATCGAGTTGGCCCCGAGGAATCGGCTTCAACGCATCGACTGGACTGATGGATCCCGGTCTCTGTGCACGGGACTTAGATGCCCGTCGGTGCGCGATGGGGCCACGGTCTCGCCGCCGGTGGCGTGCTTCGCGAGCGGTGGCCAGAATGGTTGGACCGTCATTTGGTGCTGTTTGCACAAATCTTTCCCTGTGAACCCACTGATCGTCCGCTATGAGAGTTCCCCTACTGACATCTGTCTTGTTGTTGCTCGCCACCTCCGCGTCAGGCGAACCCCCGGAGTTCGCTGCGTCCAAGAGCGATGCGAAGGTGAAGGTGTTTGTGTTGGCCGGACAGTCCAATATGGAAGGTCGTGGTTTTCCGGAGCCGCTGGCGTGGCAAACGACTCAAAAAGAATATCGCGAGCGTTACACGCATTTCATCCAGGACGGTGATTTCGATGCGTTCAATCAGTTGGTCGCCCAAACACGCGATCCGAACGATCGCCGCAAGTCACCGACTTACCGGTGGAGCACTCGCGGCGATGTCTGGATCGACTATCTGGGAAAACGGGGTGATCTGACGGTTGGCTACGGTGCACCCAAAGATGGATTTGGTCCCGAATTCAATTTCGGCCATGTGGTCGGCAATCACTTCGACCAGCAAGTGTTGATCATCAAAACATCGTGGGGTGGTCGAGCTTTGGCTCGTGGTTTTCTTTCACCGTCCTCCATGCTGACGGATGATCAGTACGCCACGTTAGCCGAGGCACAAAACGAAGAAAGTCGCCAGTGGAACGCGACCGAACCGGCAAAGATCGAAGCGTACAACGCGAAAGTGACCCAGGAAAACAAGACGGCCGAAAAGAAGAAACGCTTACGGAAGTTTAAACCGCGCGAAATGGTCACCATGCAGCAATACAAAGAACAGTATGGAAAGGACTACCGCAACATGATTGCCGAAGTGCGTGATTGCCTGGCGGAACTGGGCGAGCGATTTCCTGGTTATCGAAATCAAGGCTACGAAATCGAAGGATTTGTCTGG
>JABDKS010001047.1 GCA_013002105.1 Pirellulaceae bacterium
TTCGTTACCGACCGCGATTTGCAAGCATTTGCTGATCTGCGTTGCGATCCTTGGATTAGCGTCTTTGGTGTCATTTCGACAAAAATTCACGTCGATGTAAAGATGTAACGGTTGTCCGGTCGATAGGGATTGTGGAGATCAGTTTGCGTCTCGCAGTGGCACCAGTGTGCTATGCGTTTCCTCCCAGAAAAATACGCCGCACAATCGAAGGCAACGAAACGATGATCCACAAAACGACCAAACGGACCCTCAAGCATTGCACCGCTGCTGCCCTACTGGCCGGCTTCTGCGTTTCCATGGCGACGGGGTGTCAATCGTCGCTCAATGGACAAACATTGCCGAGCCCTTACTACTTGCAAGACGACGTGCAGTACTTCCCATCCGGACCAGAATTCAAACTGCCGCGCGAAGCCGCTGCACTCCGCGCCGCACGCGCACAAGAAAAATTGGATCGTCGCTAAATCGTTTTCTTCGCTGATGTACGTGGCTTCATCGTAGGCCAGGTCGCATCCTGGCGACGCCGCGCAGCGCCAGGTCCTCACCTACGAAAAACCGAACGAATGCACTTGGGGCAACCTGGGGCACGAGAGACAAAACGGTTTCTGCAATTGCAGGAACCGTTTTGCATGCGCGTTGATGGAGCAACGTTGCAGCCGCCGACGGCGCCATACACCGTCAGATCCATGTTTTGTGCGTATGCCGTCTACTCGTCCGCTGCCCGCATCATGGGGGTCAATCGAGGCCAGTACTCACAAAAATCGCTGGCATCGAAATAGAGGTCCAATTCGCGCTTCGCGGCATCGACGCCGTCGCTGGCATGAACCAGGTTCATTTGTTGACTGCTGCTGTAATCGCCGCGGATCGTTCCCGAGGCCGCTTTCAATCCGCTGGTGGCTCCCAGCATGTCGCGGACGACCGAGATCGCTTGTAACCCATCGATTGCCAACGCGACGATCGGCGCCGACGTGATGAAAGATTCCAAGCTGGGATAAAACGGCTTGTCCACGTGCTCGTCATAGTGCTTTTTGGCCAACTCAGGTGTCACGCGCAGCATCTTCATTGCGACGATGTTCAGCCCTTTGGCCTCGAATCGTGAAATCACTGTGCCGATCAGCCGGCGTTCGACCGTGTCTGGTTTCAGCAACACCAGTGTTCGTTGGATTGATTCCGAATGCATCGCTGTAAATACTCCAAGCTCGCCGATGGAAATCTTGCGAGCAAATTAGTGGGATAAAAGAATCATGGTAGTTCGCCAGGGTCATTCGCCAGCACATTCAAGCCTGAAACCTAGGCTCCTGGCAAGGCGGGATGGAGCAAGAGCGTCGATTCTCTCTCGATTACCGACCCAGCTCTGTGTCTCCGATCTCGTCTTTCGCGATGACCAACCCCGGTCGCGTGACATGCTGGCATGACAGGAAGGTGCACCGCCTCGTGGCAGTTGGCAGGTATCGGCGTCCTTTCCCCGGGGACTCGGACGATTTCAGCTCCGCAGCGATGTTAGCCGCGTGGCCGTGAATTCGGCTGTCACCCGGCGTCGTCCGGTCGACGGCCCACGTCGACAATGCCGATGGTCGAATCGGCCAAGTGACCGTGCAGGCGTTTCGCTCGGCGGCATTCAGCGACGGCTAAGGCTGGCGAATGAAGAGCGAACTCGGAATGCTCTTTGGTGCGACCTCTTGCGGCAGTGGTGTTTGCGACAATGGTTCGTCGGTGACGGTCGCGGCCGATTGCGCGGCAACCGAGACCGGCGTCGATCCTGGCACGAGCGAATTGACTTCAAGCCCTCGCGGAGTTCCCGTGGTTGTTGCAATCGTGACTTCGCTGGGCAATGTCACACTCGGTTGGGTCATTGACCAAGGAGTTGACACGATCGGTAGCCGGCTTTTGGTCGGGACGCTCGCACCATTTTGAGGCGCTTGCGAGATCACGTACGACGGTGCGGATGGTTGCGTGTGACGCACAGTAGGTGACCCCAAGTCCCCCGCGGCATGGACCGCATCGGGAAGTCGGTCCGGCTTGGGAGGCTGAATCTTCGGGCTCGGCAACTCTTCAATCGTGCCTGGTTTGGTCGGATTCAGGTCCGATGGCGAAACGGTCGACTTGGCCGGTGCCGCGTTCGGCGAGGCAGGTTGACGTGCTGATGGAACGTCAGGCGACGTTTTTTGCTGGGATGGTGTAGTCTGCTGTGACGGCGTCCCAGTGGTACTGCTTGGACCCGAACCGTTGCCTGAACCATTGCCAGGTTGTTGATAAGTATTCCAATTCGTCGTCGGTTGCGGGCTGTTCGCTGGAATCATCCCATCGCAAGGCGCGGCACACGCGTCGGCGCAACCCGGCGCGTCGCAACCTGGCTGATCGCAACCGCGATCACGTTGGCCAAGTCGCGATGGCGTCAATGAAATCTGTTTTGTTTGCGACGCCCGATTTCCGAAAACGCGATTGCCAAGTACCCGATTGCCAAATAGTGGTCCGGTCGATGGGCAACCATCGCAGGCAGGCCCGCTTTCACAGGGACCATTTGCATTACAGGGACCAGTTCCGTCACAGGGACCAACTGCATCACAGCGGCCAGACTGATCGAGCTGATTGTTGCCGAGCTGATTGCCGCAATCACAGGGGCCTGCACAATCGCAGTCGCTTCCGCCGCGGCGCGTCACCGCGGACGCGTCGAATCGATCGTACAGGCTAAAGGACGC
>JABDKS010001065.1 GCA_013002105.1 Pirellulaceae bacterium
GGCCAACTCATGCGATCCAAGCCCGCCAGTGTGATCTCGACCGATCGACACGCCCTGGTCAGCTTGGGGCGTGGATTTTCCGCACCGCTGCAGCGCTACGCGACTCGTTCACTATCCAACGACGACATCATGGATTGCGTCGCCGAGGATGCGGATTGGGTTCGTCAAAAAGTAGCAACACAAAGTGTCGCCAGTGTCGAAGATCGCATCCAAGTACCAGTCACACAGCCATTCGAAAATAGCCCCGTGCTTTTGCGAATTTACTACGACGATCAACTGCAAAACCTTTCGCTGGACACCTCCGGAGGTCAAAACAATTTGACGATCAGTGACCCGAAAGAGGGGCAAGTCGTGACTTTTGAAATCGAAAACGTGTCGGACGCGGTAATGGGTGTCGTATTAGCCATCAACGGTGTCAACACACTCTACGGTGGAGACGCCACCGAACCACGATCCAGTGCCAAATGGATTCTGCAGCCCAAACGCAAATACGGTGTGCGTGGAATTTATTCCAAGGACCACAAAAGCGTGACGCCCATTCGCGGTGTCTCCGACGAAACCAGTCGCGCAATTGTGCGCGAAGGCCGAATGTCGCTCGACTTGGCCGGACTGATTGGATTTTTCGTTTTCCGACAAGCGGTCACCGATGACGGAACACAGCAGGACGGATCGTTGGTAACCAACCAAGGCGAACAAGCGACTCAAGCCCAAACCGGCGAACGACCCTCTAAGGCTGACCAGGATTCACTTGCAACGAAGACATCGAAGTCCGATTCGGACGACCTTGTTTCGCTCAGCGATGTCACCGATATCAACATCCAGGATGACGATACGGAGCTAACCGGATTCAATCTTGGACTGATGCGAAGCTTGACGTTTCAACCACGCGAAAATGCGAATCGCGCCGGTAGCTGGAGCAAACTACGAAGCAAGCTCTTGGAACCAGCAAAGAAATCGAGTACCACTCGGGGCCTGATGATCGCTGACGGTCCACGCAAGCAAGCGGATTTGAAAACCGGTAGCCTGGGCAACAACGAAATGATCGTCGGAGCCATCATCCGCTACTATTCCTTGGCCGTACCAAGTCGGGCTCGATAGGCACGAACGCAAAACAATCGCTCGCCTGAGTGCGTTTGCGAGTGCATTACAAATTTTCTTGGAAGCGACGATCCAGAGCTTCAAGCGTCTTATCGAGCGTGCTTTTCCAGATCTTCTACAATACATTCCTCAACATCAGCCCTACTGACAGCAACGGACGGCCCAGAGCAACCACGTCTCTCGGGCCGACAGAACGTCGGCCAGTAGTGTTGGCCTCCGATCGCGTCGCCGTCAAAGACCTCCCCAGCCTGATGCAACGTTATCAGGACCGGTCCAGACGTGATCTCTGCTAGTCGCCAACGGTGTTGGGAACGGCGCTGGCTACGGATTGCGTCATGTCGGGTCGCGCGACCGACAAATACCGAATCAGAATAGCCGCAACGATTTCGCTGCGACCCAATTTGGTAATCTGCAGGTCGGCGGTCTGCTCCGGACCGTCGGGAATGATGAGACCACGCGGTTGAGCCGACGCTTCGACGACGCGTTTGGCGATCTTGTCTTGCAGATCTTTCCAGTCGCTCCCGCGACTCGTATCCGCCGTGGGCTGGAAACTGCCGTGCGCCCGCACACTGCCGCCTCGCATCAAGGTCAGGTCAAATCCCGTCAACTCGGAATCTCCTCCTGATATCCCTACTGACTGATTCACTCCCTCGTTGGTTGAACCGTTACCAGACGGATTGGTCCCCGCCGTGTTTTCAACGATTTTCGGGGGTACGGTTGTGGTACCGGTTGCCCCCGCACCGGCCTGACCACCACCGGCCTGACCGCCACCGGAGGAAGGGTTTCCAATTGGGTCCGCACCCGCTCGTTCATCGGGGTTACCCTGCGACGCCACCGCTTGGCGAAAGACCAACAACCCGATTTGACCGACCAGATTCGGATTGAACCGGCCTTCGCTCAAAATGACATTCGTTTCTTGATCCGTTGCACCGCGAATCGGCGTTACCGATTTTCCGTCGCGAGCGTAAATTCCACGGACAGTATACGAGCGATGCGGCTGCAGCACCCATCGCGCGGCCGAGTCAAGATCCGTCGCATCGCCACCGTAGAGGGTGTTGACCCCGTTGACCGACAGTATGACACCGAGAACTTGGTCGGTCAGATTATCCATCCTGAACGTGACGACTTGACCAGGTTGGGGATCAACCACCGTCAAGTTCTTACCTCCGCCAACCGTATCGCGTCGGAAACCTTGCTCCTGTTGGTCATAGAACACGGCCAACGAAACAGGCACGTTTTGCTGCTCCCAGGGTTGCTGGACCTGGACATCGACGCGGTCGGCAACCTTTTGCACGTTTGCTGTTTGGTCACTTTTGAGTGCTTGATCCAAATCCTCCGCAACGCAGTCCATGATGTCGTTGTCAAATACCGATCGTGTTGCAAAATCGTTCAACGCGACCGAAAATCCTCGGCCCATTTTCAGCAATGTTTGCCGATCTGTTTTGACTTCCACGGGTCCTTGTCGAAGAAACTTGCCATCACGCGTATGCATTTCGAAGTGGATCTTCGTTGTCTTAAAGTCAGCGCTCGGTTCAATAATCCCGGTTAACAAGACGTCGGCCGTCACCGGCGACGACGCAATGGGCAACTCCAATGGCTGTTGAAACAGTTTTGCGCGACCTTCCTTGGTGGTGAAATCAGCGTCGGGATCATGCTTTTGCAATTGCCCCCAACCGTCGAACACGACACTCATCGGCGACTCGAGATCATTGAAGAGCGCCAACGCACGCTCCACCTTTGCCGCAAAATTGGTCTGAATCATCGCGCCGCGCAAGTCCATCGCTTTGGTGTCTGGCGCGTAGAGTCGAAACGGCAACACCACGACAGTTTGCAGACCCAAACCCTCTTGCATCTTGTAACGCAATTTGGGCGCCTCCTGGGCGAGCATCGGATCCAACCGGTCAGCCGCCGGCGCCAAATGGGTCCAAGAAATCGCGATGGCAATCAAAACAAGGATTAACTTTGTGCTTGCGTTTTTCATCCTAAATACCCTCTTCAGTTTTGATGGTCGGTTTTGGGTCGGTGGATCATTGAAATCTAACGTCGCAAATGGGAAGGCAACACAGAATGCCGCATGGCATTGAATCGAGCTTGAACGGCTGAACGATCAAAGGTTACTTCGCGATCAAGGAAATCGGGATCACCCTTACTCACCTCCCACTGTCCGTTGACCAATTGAAACTTGCTGACTTGATTGCCCACTGTCCCGGAAACGACAAAAACCAAATCAATGATCCCGTCAGTGTTTTGGTCGAAATAGTACGTCGGCGTGGGATCCCATGTGACGGCCCACTCGATTCCACATCGCTTCCAAAACTCTTTTTCGTCCAACAACAAAATGTCGTCCGCCGAGATTTCTGCAACCGAAGCGCCGTCCGCATCAAAATAGTACGCGACTTGCGGATCGTCCGGTCTCTTAAACACGATGTATCCAATGGAACGATGGTCTTTGGCCCAAAAGACAGTGCAATTGGGGACTCGCGGTATAGACGATGCTGGTTCTATCTGAATCGAAGCCGGTGGTGCATCCTTTAGAAACTTACGGACTTCGTCCAAGTGAACGTGATAGGCAAACTCTTTGTCTTTGACATCACTGGGCACAGCAAATGTGACTGCTACCAACTCACCTTTGGCATTGGTTAACGGGCCACCAGAGTCACCCTGATTGATGCCGCATGTACTGAGAGTAACAAGACGCTTTCCATCGGGAGCGAGGATTCGTGTCAGAGCATCTCGTTTGGATTGATCGATACCTTCGGTAGAACCCAACCGCAACGCGTTTTTTAATCCGCCGGGAAACTCACCATGTCCGGCGATCGTTCCGCGACGAACCGTCCACAAGACACCGGCCGCGGGCATTCCAACGGCAAAACAATCGGCACCCTCAGGCGGGACTTCGTCGGCAAGCGACAAGGACGGTAGTTCCGTCATGCCCTCCGGCAGTGTTTCTAATCGAAGCAGCGCGAGATCTGCTTGACGACTTGACTTGTAAACCTTGGCCCAAATCGGTTCATCAATCAATCGGAATCCGTTTGCATCATCACGACCCATGTGGACTTTTGCGATTTGAAAACCGGTCTGCGGATCCCACGGCGCATCCTTAATCACATGTTGGTTCGTCAAAATCCAACCGTCGCTTCGAACCACAAAGCCGGTACCAAAACCAAGAGGCGTTCGCACAAGGACTACCGAGGGTCGAATTTTTTTGATCAGTGCAGGCCAATTCTGACCCGCGTTATCGCCGGTTGCCGTGATGCTGGGAGATTCCATCACGGCGGTATTGGCAATGGTGCGAATCTTTCGCGCCGCAATCCGTTCATCCGATGCTTCCGCAGAGTCGCTGTCGGACGACGCGTCGATTTCGACACTCTCCTGGCCCAGGACGGGCAAGCCCTGGTCGTCTGCAACGACGACACGATCGATCGCGCAAATCAACAATAACAATCCGGCCAGTACGACTTTGGACAAGAATCTGCTCCCGATGTGAAACACGCAATGACATGAAAACGCAGACAGTACCCCTCAAAGAGTTCATCCAGTCAGCACCCCATCATGATACCGCCCGTGCCCCCTAGGTAGCAAACCACGCGGTTTTGGTAACCGAGGTCGTTTTAAGATAGGCGAATTGACGTGACCTTGCTGTGCGATCCGAAAAGAGCGGTCGTATCAAAACGAGCGGTCGATGGGATTGGATGAGATTCTTACCAGGTTAACTTCCGACGACACCCCGCGGCACAGCGGGTTTGTTTCACACGATCAGAAAGACAGCTATGGCCCCGCGTCAACTCCTTCGCCTGGCACTGATGACAATAATGATGCTTGCTGGAACGATCTCCAGCTATGCCCAGTGTGTTATGTGCGGCGACCCGGCCTGCAACGACTGTCCACCGCTTAATCGGATCTTCAATCGTGGGCATCGGCCTCTAATTCAACGGCCGACGTCCCCTTATCGCACGCCACGAAACGTTATTCCCCGACGCGGGGCACCCGCCCAGCAGTGGGCGCCTGTCGAGCAGTGGCCATATGAAGCCCACGATCAAGCCACCACGCCCTATTACGGTCAGGGAGTTCCTGCCTCGCCATCGGACCAATCCTTTGGCCCAGGATCCATCGAGCAAATCCCGCCAGGAACGATCGACGGTATCCCACCAGCCGTCACGCCGCCCACCACCGCTCCGCCAACGACATCTCCCGATGGCGTCAGCAGCACACCGGCACCCCAAACTTCCACCGCACCACCGAATGGTTTCAATAATTTCAACAACCTGGCCTTAGCGGGAACGGGTCGTAGCACCGGATTTGCCGAAGAAGCACTTCCCAATGTGATGGGTGACTTTCTTGGTGGCGGTTTCGCCTCTGTTTCGCTGATCCAGACCGAAGTGTTCCGTGGTCATCTCCCCGGCACGGTGATTTCCGGCACACCGGGATCCAGCGGTTCCAGCCTTGTCTTTGAAAGCACGACACCGGCGACACCCGACGACATTTACACGACAGGGGCTGGATCGGATCAGGCAGGAACCGAAGGTTATGCCGACACGTATGACCTGGCCGAACCGGTTGCACCCAGTGACCTGCCGACCAATCCTGGCACGGGGTACGTTTACGACGGTGGCACTGCTGTCTACACCGGTAACAGTACGTCTCAAACAGCTCAACCGGGGACCTATACCGACGGCGATCTGTGGTACATCAGTTACAGTTTTTCGAATTCGTCGACCAATGGTAATGGCACGCGTCTGATCGCCGGTCCAGGAACAGCCAGTCGGCGTATCAAGATCGCCGAAAGTTTCAATCCCGATGTCCGAGATCGCATCTTCATCAATTACAGTTTCTTTAATGACGCGATTGGCGGACTTGGCGATATCAGTCGTTGGGTCGTCGGTGCCGAGCACACACTGGGGCATGACAACTTTTCGATCGAAGCCCGCGTTCCCATCGCCGCGACATTAGGAAGCTCCCAAGACGTCTTGTCAGAGGAAGTACGTGACGTTGAATTTGGTAACGCGACCATCATTGGAAAACTCGTCCTCGCACGATCGTCCAATGTCGTTTGGTCCACCGGTTTGGGTGTCACCGTTCCAACGGCCGACGATACGCGTCTGACTCGAGGAAATCTGAACCTAATCGTGGTCGAGAATCAATCGATCAACTATCTGCCGTTCACCGCACTCTCGTTGCGATTGACCGAGGACACGTTTTTCCAAACGCACGCTCAGTTGGATATCAACACCCGAGGCAATCCGGTTTATGGCGATTCTGATGGCGGCATTTTCCTACCCAAGATCGGAACCTTCGAAGATTCCACGTTGCTCAACCTCGACTTCTCATTGAGCCACCGCCTGTACCAACGACGCGCTCGACGTCGCGGTAGCGAGCGATGCCTTAGCTCCCTATTCGCAACCAGCGAACTGCATTACTCCAGCACACTGGACGACGCAAACGTGGTCTCGGGCAACGGCATCACGTTCTCCAGCTTTGCTCCCGACCTGGATGTGCTCAACGCGACCTTCGGCGGACAGTTTTTGTTTGCCAATGGCATGCTGGTCACGCCTGGCGTATCGGTCCCACTTCGCGACGGCGTTGATCGACAGTTTGATTACGAAGCCATGCTGCAAGTGAACTTTCTGTTCTAACGCACCGACCACTGTACGGCTCGAAACCACTACATCATCTTGCACGCGGATTCGCGAACCCGCTGTGACC
>JABDKS010000003.1 GCA_013002105.1 Pirellulaceae bacterium
GAGCCGACGGCCGAGAATTTGACCGGGATCGCAACGCGGGTTCGTGACGAAAAGTGTGCGGTTGGTTTTTGCCAAGATCCTGATGCGGATCGACTTGCGCTGGTCGATGCGGACGGGCGTTACGTCGGCGAAGAGTACACGTTGGCGTTGTGTGTGCAGCGAGCACTGTCGCAAGAGGCGACTAAAGGGACGATCGTGATCAACGGTGCCACGAGCGGGATGAGCGAAAGGCTGGCCGAGGCGGCTGGCGTGAAATCGATGCGTAGCGCAGTGGGAGAAGCCAACGTGGCCGACATGATGATTGCCAACCAAGCGTCTTATGGTGGCGAAGGCAACGGTGGGCCGATTGATCCGCGGGTGGGTTACGTTCGTGATAGTTTTGTCGGCATGGCGCAGGTGCTGGAGTTGATGACGGTGACCGACAAGTCGCTGGCTGAACTGGTCGATGCGTTGCCGAAATTGCACATTCACAAGACCAAGGCGACCGTATCGGCGGACCGGTTACCGGCACTTTTTGATGCCCTGTGTAGTGTTCACGCGGATGCCACTGCAGCGACTGGCGATGGGTTGCGTTTGGCCTGGGCGGATAAGTGGTTGCTGGTGCGGGGTAGTAACACCGAACCGATCGTGCGACTGATCGCCGAGGCGGAGACGGAGGCCGAAGCGAAGTCGTTGTGTGATTCGGCGGCGGCGTTGTTGTAGGGTTGAGTGCAATTTTAGATTTTTTTTAGGCCAGGACCTGTCCTGGCGGAACTTTGCCAGGACAGGTCCTGGCCTACGAAACTTTGCCAGGACAGGTCCTGGCCTACGAAAAGGTCCTGGCCTACAAGTGAATCCACATCAATGACAAAACGCTTTCGGGCCACGGAGATTGGGCATGGAATTGACACGACGTGATTTCCTTCACCGAACATCACGTCTGGAATAGCTTCCCATCGACAGCGGGTGCGTATAATTCTTGAATGTTGGTACTTCGGGTGAATGATTTTGGAGTGATCAATGTTGAAGACACAGGTAGGTGATCAATGGTGGCTGGTCCAACAACCCGACCATGCTCGGGTCTCGGGATACTTGGCCGCCCATTGGGGAAACACGCATGGTTTCGCACAACCGGGTCACTTCGCCGACGCTGTGGATCCTCACTGGTTGCGTCAGGAAGTCGTCCATGCCATCGCGGAACACGACAACGGCTGGTGGGAATGGGAAGCCACGCCGGAGTTTGACTCATCCGATACGCTCCCCCTGAATCTGCCCGATACGGCAAGAAACCAAAAGGACGCTGGACTGGAACGTTGGCGCATCGGCGTACCCCGGTTTGCCGACGAACATCCGCTGATCGCACTGTTGATCAGCCTGCATGCCTATTGGCTCTACGCATTCGCGTTTGACGACATCGCGGACCAGGACGACGCACTGCGTCACCCGCTCTTTGGCCAAATTGGCAACGTGGATCAACTGGTCGCCGATCGATCGTTGACGCGGTCATTCCTGGACGTGCAACACGCCATCCAAATCGGCTTGAGACAAAAGCTGGAGCAGACGGCCGAGGGAGCGGACGCGATCCGCGACGCACACTTGCTGCCGCACCTACGACTGTTGCAAACCATGGATGCTCTGTCGCTCCTGTTATGCGGTGGTGGCCAACAAACCACCGAACTGCCGGATGTCCCGCGACAAAACTGGCAAGACCGTGTGACGATCCACTGGAGAGCCCAAGATGAACGGCAAATCATCTGTGACCCCTATCCGTTCGATACCGACCCTCTGGACGTCTTCGTGCCCGTGCGTACGGTTTCGGATCCGATCACGCCGGGAATCCAACCGATCACTCGTTTGCATACAACGCCACTGAAAGCGATTCGATTCGTTCTGTCGTCTCACGCACTCGCTTTATGATGCAGACGATTGAGCCGTAGGCCAGGCCCCATCCCGGCAACGGGCCACCGGGATACGTTTTAGCCGACAAGAAATCTTAGAATTTCCCAACCATCGCCGAAGATATGCCGACTACTGAGGCGTCAAGATCAGGCTTGCCATACTCAGATCGGTGCGGAACACAAAAAAGGCGACAACATTCAGGGTCACCAAACCGGCCAAGCACAAGAGTGACAGCTGTGCGGCATTGAGATCCGTAAAATCGCCTTGCAACTTGTTGTAACAGAAAGGGCAGACGCTGTGATCATCCTCATCGATCGGGGCAAAACAATTCGAACACTGCATCAGAATCTCCAACAAAAAAATGTGTCTGTCGAAGTCTAGGTTGTCGTTATGACGAAGCAGTTTCCGCGCAACATTTTCTCGCTTCGCATGACCAACCTTTAAAACGTCGCCGAACGACTTACCCACCTCTGGCAACTTTCAGCTGGTTTGACAACCGGATCGATCCTTCATTTTGCGACGGATCGGTGGCTCGTAGGTCGCACAAACAGGGGCAATTTTGTTCACCGTGCTTCTTGCCACAACACGCCGATCGTCAGCAGCGATGCAAACAGAGTTCCCGAGACAAACAGAACGATGCGAACCCAACGGCGGCGATAACCTAGCCAACTGACGTAAGTTTCGATCGCCGGACCAGCGAAGAAGCACAGATTGGCACCGACCGCACCGGGAAT
>JABDKS010000010.1 GCA_013002105.1 Pirellulaceae bacterium
GCGACGCCGATGCTATCGTACGACCAAACGCGAACGTTTGTGCTTGATCAATGGCCGATCGCCAGCCGCAATCTAATTGGCTCGCGCGCGATGCCGCGCAGCAGCTTTCACGCGACGTTGGAGCGTATGGCATCGAGGGAACTGAACGTTGGCGATGTGGACGATGCCACCAGCTTTTTATGTACGTTACGGATCGACGCCGAGGTATTCCCCGATTGGAGGCAGCTGGTCACCTATCCCGAATCGGCAAGAGCGGAGTCCCAACCAGATGATCCGTTGTTGGGTGTCAACCACTTTCCGATCCACGTCGACCGCACCACGCAGGCGATTCACATTTTTGCCGACCAAAAATGGCAGCCGTACAGTCAGTGGCGTGATGGCAACCTTGCGAAGCTGAAACGCCTGACGAATTGGTCGCGTTAACGAACTGCCGGCGATGGGCAGATTCAGACACCCGCGACGTCGGCGGCTTTGTAGACGACCTGGGCCCGCTTGAAACCCAATCGTTCGTACAGTCGGATTGCCGCGGTGTTCTCTGTGGTGACTTCCAGATGGATCCGTTTCAATCCGACGTGCCAGAATCCAGCGGCCGCTTTCATAAGTAAAATCGAACCGAGCCCACGCCCTCGGTGCGAGGCTTCGATGCCCAAATTTTGGATGGCACCCCAGCCTTCTAACTGCAGACCTTGCACGGTTCCGACCGGTCGATATCGACCGCGTTCATCGCGATGACGCAACAGCCACGTTGCTTCGGGAACAAAAGTTGCTCGAGCCGTAATCTCGTGCATCAATCTCAGGCAGCCGTCGCGACGTCCCAGACAGGGAAAAACGGTCGCATCCAATTCTTGACAAAAACTCTCGTATTTGGCAGCCGCATGTTCTCGAACCAAGTCATCGCGAAACGGAACGAGTTCGTAACCAGCGGGGATCGGACGTGGATCGGGAAGCGACTGACGCAAGTCACACTCCATCCGAAAACGTTTGAAATAAGTCAGACCCACTTTGAGTCCCCCCCACGCAAAAAAACCACTGCCGAACACTCCGACACTTCTTGAAGCTTAGCACGATGCCTGTGGCAATCGCGAATTTCCTTGTCAGAATCTGTGATCGCAAGTCGTCACTCCGACAGCGATGTCCGGGTAAGCCCCCCAGGTCAAACATTCCGAAAACGGCAAGCCAGACTCAAGAAACCGGGTTTCCCAGGCAGTCGAAGCCGGGGTTGGCGATCCAGGCTGATCGGTCAACACATTTGCCAGTGGACCACTTTACGGGCCACTATTGTGCCAGAGAGGGGAGCGTTGCGGATATCGCGGATCGGTACCAACCGATCATCTCACAGCCAGATCTCCGCAATCGCTTCCTTCATAAATCCTCGCCGGCACGATAAAATAGCGGCATGCGGCGCGACGAGGTCCAAGATTCTGTTCCACACAATGGCAGCGATTGCTTTCCACCCCTGGTGGATGATGCAATCGTGTTGACCGGTCCGACGGCATCCGGCAAGAGCGCTGTTGCCATGGAATTGGCAGAGCGGATCGACGGAGAAATTCTTTCGCTCGATTCCATCGCCGTGTATCGAGGGATGGACATCGGGACCGCCAAACCAAGTCGGTCAGATCGCCAACGCGTGGTTCATCATATGATCGATGTCGTCGACCCCAGCGACGACTACAGTGTCGCGCGATATTTGCGGACCGCGCACGAAATCGTCGCGGACTTACGTCGCCGCAATCGCCGAGCCATTTTTGTCGGCGGCACACCGATGTTCCTCAAAGCCATCCTACGCGGATTCGATCCAGGCCCACCGGCCGATTGGCAATTTCGACAAGCGGTCGAGGCCGACGTGGAAAAATACGGCAGTGAAGCTTTGCACCAGCGACTGCGACAAGTCGATCCCGTCGCAGCACACAATATCGGTGTCAATGATGTACGTCGTATGATCCGCGCTCTCGAAGTTGCCAGATACACGGGCCAACCCATTAGCCACCGGCAGACGCAATTTGGACATGCCAGAAAACCCGACGACTGTTTGGTTTTTAAAATGCAAGTACCACGAGATCAATTGCATCAGCGAATCAATCAGCGGGTCGAGGCAATGTTTGATCAGGGCTTGGTCAACGAGGTTCAATCATTGATCGACAAGTTTCAAACTCTATCACGCACCGCGACCCAGGCCGTGGGTTACCGCGAAGTCATCGAATGGATCAAGAACGGCGGCGACCTGGAGCTGACTAAGTCAGAAGTCGCCGCCCACACGAGGCAACTGGCCCGACGGCAAGAAACGTGGCTCAGGTCATTCAGCGAGGCGCAAGCACTGCCGGCCGCCGACCCGATGGATGCGAAAGAACTGGCAGATCGGATCAGCCGACGCGTGTTGGCCAACATCGGACGCCTACCTAATATCAAAACCTAACCAACACCAAATACTGCCGGATTCCGAAAACGGATCGACCACGATCTTCACAGAAAACCACCCGTTCGGTGTTGCGATCTTCGGCCCGCTGACGTCCAGCGGTCCAATATTCATTGGCTCCACTGGCAAACCGTCATCCAAGTGACCAACGCCGGGGGCAGCACTCTTTCGATCCGCAGCAGTATTCTGTGCAAACTGTCCAAGTTTCGCAGAACTATTTCCACTTCTGGCGGTTGTCACCATTCGTAGCCACACAATCGACCGCCAAACATTCGCCCCACATCGCGTATGGACGGACGGTAGAATGGGCAGACAGTTCTGGATTCGATTTGATTGGAGTTCTGCCCCTTTGCCCGCCTCCTGCATTACGCCACCCAGTAATCTTTTCCGGGCCTCGGCGATGACAGCTTCCACCACGATCAGTGGATCAACGACTCGCGATGTCCGTTTCAAGACGTTCGGCCGATTCGTTGTGCTGTTGCTTTTTATCGTGGCAACCCCATCGGCCATGGCCGCCGAATACACGACCACCCGTGCGCTCTTTTTGTCCGGCAAGTACGAGGAAGCCGAGGCGTTGGCGGCTGAAGAAGTCGAAAAGGGAACATGGAATGAACGCTGGCCGCGACTGTTGATCCAATGTCAGCTTGTTCGGGGCGAGTATGCCGAAGCGTTAGAAATCTACGACGCCGCCATCAAGCGTTATCCAACTAGCTTAACGTTGCGAATGCTGGGCGTGGATGTCATTCGGCGCAACAACTTGATCGACCGCGCCGCTCAAGAACATGCCGGCATCCTGACGCAGTTACAAAGTTCGCCATCGCGATATGCCAGCCGTGATAATTTGATCGCAGCGGGACGCTACTTCAATTCGCGAGGCGAAGATGCACGACAAATTTTGCAACTCTTTTTTGATCGTGTTCGCGATGCCGACCCCAATTATTTGGAGTCATACATTGCGACAGCAGAACTCGCCTTACAGAAAGGTGACTTCAACGTCGCTGCCGAAACTCTTCAAGCGGCGGAAAAAGTCGATGCGACTGACCCACGAACCGCGTACATGCTGGCTCGAGCGTTCGAATCATCTGACTCCGATCGCGCAAGAGATGCCATTGAGCGCGCCCTAGACTTGAATCCAAATCACATCCCTAGCTTGCTGATGGTCGCGGACAATGCCATCGACGGCGAGCAGTATTCGGTTGCAGACGAAACGATTAAGAGAATCCTAGCCATCAATCCGACTGAGCAAGAAGCGATTGCATTACTGGCCGTGATGGCACACCTCCGCGGCGAATACGACAAAGAGATTGAGTTGCGTGACAAGGCGTTGAAAACATGGAGTCGCAATCCGGCGGTGGACCATCTGATCGGACGCAAACTATCACAAAAATATCGATTCAAAGAAGGTGCTGAGTACCAACGCAAGGCGTTGACGTTTGATCCCAAGAATTCCGCCGCCAGTTTTCAACTCGCGCAAGACCTGCTGCGTTTGGGTGACGAAGATGTCGGCTGGCAATTGGCGCATACCGTGGCGAGCGAAGATCAGTACAACGTGGTTGCTCACAACCTGATCACGCTCCATGATCGGCTCAGTCAGTTCAGCACGATCGAGGCGGATGACATCCACATCCGCATGGATCCCCGCGAGGCGGCAATCTACGGCGACGAAGTAGTGCGGCTATTAACCGACGCGCGACAGGTGCTGTGCGAAAAATACGATGTGCAGCCAAACGGACCCATTATCGTCGAGATTTTTCCGCAACAAAAAGACTTTGCAATCCGCACGTTTGGCTTACCCGGCGGGGCAGGATTTTTGGGCGTCTGCTTTGGCCGCGTGATCACCGCCAATAGCCCAGCGTCGCAGGGCGAACGACCGTCGAACTGGCGCGCCGTGCTGTGGCACGAGTTTTGTCATGTGGTGACGTTGGAAAAAACCAAAAACCGCATGCCACGGTGGCTCAGTGAAGGAATCTCGGTTTACGAAGAACGCCAAAAGGATTCGTCTTGGGGTGAGTCGATGACGCCCCAGTATCGCGAGATGCTCTTGAGCGACGAATTGACGCCGGTCAGCCAGTTGAGCGCCGCTTTCTTATCGCCGCCATCACCCATTCATTTGCAATTTGCGTATTACGAATCGTCACTCGTGATCGAGTACTTGATCGACCAGCACGGAATCGATGCTTTAAAAAACGTCCTGGTCGACTTGGGAGACGGTTTGGCCATCAACGACGCGCTGGCGCGACACGTTGGGTCGGTCGACAAACTGGATGCGCAGTTTGCAACGTTTGCCCGCAAACGTGCCCAGTCGTTTGGCGCTAGCGCCGATTGGTCCAAAGACGACTTGCCCGAGAAACCGTCGCTCGAGCAAATCAGTGATTGGGTCAAACGATATCCCAATAACTACTGGGGTCGTGCAGCGTTGGCAAAGGCTCTGGTTCGCCGCAAGCAGTTTGAAGCCGCCAAGGAACACTTGGAGCATTTGGTCGATCTGGGAGCGGTCACGGGGGAACGAGGCGGGCCATTGGAGACGCTGGCAACGGTTTACCGCGAAACGGGTGATCTGGAGAAAGAGCGAACAACACTGCAATCAATCGTCGCAATGACAAGCGATGCCCTTCCATCGCTCAACCGGTTGATACAGATCGCACGTGACGAGGAGGACTGGGAATCGGTGAACCAATACAGCTTGAAAGTCCTCGCCATCAACCCGTTGCTGCCATCAGGACAATCGTCTCTGGCCGAGGCCTCCGAACAACTCGACCAGCCCGAACAGGCTGTCCGTGCCTTGCGATCGCTCACACACATGGAACCTGTCGATCCGGCCGGCCTGCATTTTCGATTGGCCAGCGCACTTTCAAAAGTCGATCAGATCTCCGACGCCAAGCACCATGTCTTGGCGGCACTTGCAGAGGCACCCCGATTCCGTGACGCACATCGATTATTGCTAACCCTTGTCGAACAAGAATCCAACCAGGACGAACCGCCGGATCAGACGACAACTGACGACGACGCGGGCGAGAGCCAACCGACCGATGACGATTTGTCCAAATCCGAATCGTCCAACCATGAACCGCTGTCGCAGACGGAGTCGGAAACCAAGCAATCGGCA
>JABDKS010000088.1 GCA_013002105.1 Pirellulaceae bacterium
GTCGCGGGAGGGTCGGTGGTGGGCCTAAGCGAGCCAACGGGGAGGGCGAACAGAAGACGATGATCGCCCTCCCCGTCCCACTCGCTAAAGCTCGGTGCCGACCCTCCCACGAAGAGGTCTATATTGCATGGATGATTTAGCGCGTGGGAGGGTGAATAAAAAAGCTATCAATCAGCCGACTTGTGGGTAAAGACAAGGTGATAGACTCGTCCTCGAATTTAAAGATGTATGTTCCCAATGACTCGTTCTACGCGTTGTCTCTGTACGCTGCTGATCTGCGTCGCAACTGCTTCTTCTGTCATCGCCGAGCGTCCGAATGTACTTGTCATCATGACGGACGATCTGGGCTACTCCGATATTGGATGCTATGGCAGTGAAATCGAGACGCCCAATCTTGATCGGCTCGCAAAAGGTGGCTTACGGTTTTCGCAGTTCTATAACACTGCCAAGTGTCATTCGTCACGAATTAGCTTGCTGACGGGACAATATGCGCTGCAAGCGGGGAACACATCGCTCAGCCGTGGCGTGACGACCGCCGAAGTTTTGGCGGGTGCGGGTTACACGACCTCGATGGTTGGCAAGTGGCACCTGGACAAGCAACCGACCGATTTTGGATTCGAACGCTATTTTGGCCATCTCAGCGGTGCCTGCAATTACTTTCGCGGCGACAACACGTTTCGGTTCAACGGTCAACCTTGGCGTGTCCCGGACGAGGATTTCTACACGACGGTCGCCAACGTCGACTACGCGTTGCAATTTTTGGATGATTCACGCGCGGCGTCCAAACCGTGGTACTTGTACGTCGCTTTCAATGCGCCCCATGCGCCTTTGCAACCGTTGAAACAGGACTACGAAAAGTATGCTGGTCGTTATGACGTCGGATGGGACAAGATTCGCGATGCCCGCATGGCGAAACAGTCGGAGCAGGGTTTGCTGGGAAAGAACATTCAGCCGTCACCACGACCAGAGCACATCCCTGCGTGGGAGTCACTTAGCCAATCACGTAAGTCGTGGGAGAGCCGGCGGATGGCCGCGTATGCGGGAATGATCGATCGGGTCGATCAAGAAATCGGTCGGTTGCTCGCGGATCTCGAAAAAAACGACGAACTGAACAATACGTTTCTATTGTTCGTGTCAGATAATGGCGCTTGCCCCTACGACCGCCGGCATCGTGGTGTGAACGATCCTCCCTATCAAGCCGAAACGAGTTGGAGCGACAGCACCGGATGGGCCTGGGCTCGTAATGCTCCGTTTCGTTTTTACAAACAGAACCAGTTCGAAGGTGGAATTGCCACACCGGGAATTGTCCATTGGCCAGCAGGTTTGAAAACAGAGCCCGGCAGCGTCAATCACGATCCCGTGCATTTGATCGACGTTCTGCCCACCGTTTCGGAACTCACCGAAGCAAAAATTCCCTCGCAATGGCCTGGTCGGCAGCTGGAACCAGTCTCGGGTGTGTCGTTGGCTCCGGTTTTTAAAGGCGAGTCGATCGGCGATCGTCCCCCAATTCACTTTCTTTTTTCTACCGATCGCGGACTTCGTGACGGCGAATGGAAACTGGGCAGTTTTCGTGGTACCGCGTGGGAGTTGTATCACATCGCGACAGATCGAGCAGAGGTGAACGACGTTGCAGCCGATCACCCGCAGATCGTTCAGCGGATGGTCAAGCAGTGGCACGAAATGGCCGAGCACGTCCTGAACGCACCCGCCAAATCACGTACCGCAGTGAGTGGTGCGACTGTCAAATCACACCCCGAATGGACGGACTTTGATAAAGATCCACTCCAGAGGACCAACCCAAAATCGAGCGGCAAAAAATCACCGCGCCGCGCCGCAAATCAAATACGAGCTCGCAAACAAACGAAGTTGACAGTGAGCGGCGACGAACTGATTGTTCAATGCGACGGAAATGATAGCGGGCTGGCGTTTGATCGAATCGCATTGCCTGCCGATGCACCTGGCCCCTATCTACTGAAATTTTCGCTGCAGAGTCGGGCCGGTGGCCAGGGTGAGGTCTACTTTACCACGGACGC
>JABDKS010000009.1 GCA_013002105.1 Pirellulaceae bacterium
GGCCCGTTCCCGGCAAACGCCCCGAACACAATCACAAACGCCCCGAACGCAGTCAGATGCTCGAACATCGTTGGCCGCTCGAACGCAATCGGCCGGTGGGAACCTCGTCATTACCCACAAGCCTGCTTTTGCAATCAACACTTTACCCTCCCGCGCTTATGACTTTCCATTGGAAAACACGCTGTCGCGGGAGGGTCGGTGGTGAGCCTAAGCGAGCCAACGGGGAGGGTGAACAGAAGACGTTGATCGCCCTCCCTGTCACACTCGCTAAAGCTCGGTGCCGACCCTCCCACGAACGAGTCTCTATTACATGGATGATTTAACGCGTGGGAGGGTGAATTAAAGAAGCTATCAATCAGCCGACTTGTGGGTAAAGACAAAGTGGGAACCGGCCCTACGAGTCACGATTGCCGGGCGTATCGAATCTCTGCAGGGTTGATCCATCGCGGCGGACCTTGGTCGATCGATGGGGCAAAGTTTGATGGTTACAACGCGGGTGTCGCGTGATCGGGTGTGCGGAAATATGACTGCCGTGCCAGGGGCGAAAAAAATTTTCGCGACAAGTCGTTCAATTCACCGGCACTTCCACGGGGATGGTTGCGTCGAATAAACGGTCAATACAGGGAATTTCTTGCGTCCACCACTCTTCCAAGGGGATGGGTCTGGAGCGTTCGGGGCAGGCAAAACCAGTGATACTGCTTAATCCCATTCAAACGCACTAAAGAGTTAGCACGGTTTTTATCGACACTAACTTTCGGACGAGGGAATTTTGGCTGAGTCTGTTTTGAATCAGAAATGATTCGAGGCGAACTGGTGGCAGCCAACAATCTTGAGTTCACCCAGGGGGGATTCTGGGAAAGCATGCACGAAGTGTGTGGCATCATTGCCAACATAACTTGGTGCTGTTGACTCGGCGATTATAGCCGAACGTTCCTACTATCGAATGCGCAACATTGCGATGCATTGTTGCGTGGACGCTGGTGTCGGGAACGTTGGGCGTTGATCGCCGCAGTCCAAGTATCTGCCCCGACGGTCAAAAACCTTTTGGCCGAAGATGTTTTCAACCAAAACCACGAGGATCCCGTTCGGAAAGTGTCGCAGGACGCGAGCCGGCTGGTCTGACCCAGCGTTCATTTCACTGCATCTCATTCTCAAAGCGACCCACCGCCAAGAGAGTGCAACCTAATCAGGACAGGTTGTGATGAAGGGAATACGAACGAAAGAAGACCGCTAGATCAATGGTTACCGACGCACCATTGTTCGAGGGAATATTCAACGAGGCGTTATGGAGAGCCTGAAATGAAGGTCTTTACGACTGGACAGGTCGCCAAGATTTGTAAAGTAGCACCCCGAACCGTTTCCAAATGGTTCGACTCGGGGCGTTTAAAAGGCTACCGAATTCCTGGATCACAAGATCGACGTATTCCTCGCGAATACCTGATCAAGTTTCTAAAGGAACACGGTATGCCCCTGGGAGATTTGGAAGACGAAGCGATGGCCAAGTGCCTGATCGTTGCCCAAGACCAGGTGCTGATCGAAAACTTGAAGCGCGAACTGCCACCAGAGAAGTCGTTTAAAGTAGCTGTAGCTGCAAGCGGCTTTGAAGCAGGGATTCAAGCTGAAAGTTTCAATCCGGATTGTATCATTGTTGACTTTTCGATTGGCAAGATCGAAGCAGTTCAAATCTGCCAGAACTTGCGCAAGAACATCGACTTCACCGATATCATCCTGATCGCATTGCTGCCAGATGATGGCCAGCCAATGAGCTTCGATCGCAGCAGTATCAACGAAACGTTCAAGAAGCCGTTCGATGCCCACTTGTTGGCAGAACGACTGAGAACGCTCGTCGGTGCCAAGAAAGAATTGGTCTAGTTGGACAACACCGGCTCCGGCCGGAAATACTCCATGACGACCTGACAATCTTGTCGAGAACGTCGCACATCCCCGCAGATGTGCGACGTTTTTTTCGTTTCGAATCAACGGTTATGCGATCGATGTTGTCGACGTCCACGCGACAACGACATACTTTCAGCTGACCAAATAAATGGGTCTAATGGTTGATCGCTCACCCACCAAGCCACTTTGCTTAGCTTGCATCATGCCCAACCACTTCGACTCCGATGGCAACGCACACATGGTCGACGTGTCGGCCAAAGCGATCACGCAGCGGGAAGCATTGGCGACCGCCGATATTCAGATGCAACTTGAGACAGCCGATCTGATCCGGCGTGGCGAAGCGGCCAAAGGAGATGTCTTGGCAGTCGCACGGATTGCTGCGATTCAATCGACCAAGCTGACGCAACAATTGATCCCATTGTGTCACTCGATCCCAATCGAATCGGTGAGCGTCGAATTCGAATGGCTCGGTCCCTCTCAGTTGCGGTGCAGCGTCCGCGTCGGCACGAGTGGCAAAACCGGGGTGGAGATGGAAGCGATGACCGGGGCCAGCGTAGCGGCACTGACGGTTTATGACATGGTCAAGTCGGTCGACCGCGAACTTGCCATCGGTCCGGTCGTGTTGCAGGAAAAATCGGGCGGGAAGTCGGGGAAATTCCGGCGAAACACGGCCAATTGAGCGGAAAGAAGCCCCGCAATGGTTATTGGGGGTTAGCGAAAAACGGTTAATCCGTTACGAATCACCGTCAGCAAGCGACAATCAAGCCGTTTTGCAGACGCATGAATCGCCCCCATGACTCCTTGGATACACAGTTTGTGATTGACGCCCGCGGCGTCGTTCGCACGCTCAATCGAGTCATCCAGTCGCCACCATCGGTCGTTTCCGAGGCTAGGAAAACCTCCCGCAGTATTTGAGTTTCATCGAGATGGATTC
>JABDKS010000102.1 GCA_013002105.1 Pirellulaceae bacterium
GCACAGGAGCGGTCATTCGCGACCAATTGTTCGCTCGTGGGCAATCCATTTACGAATATCGCCGGTTCCACGAACCCGTCGACGGACTGCAGACGGCCTGCAGACGGCCTGCAGACGGCCTGCAGACGGACTATCGATCGAGTCGGACTGGGACACCTCTATTCGAGCGATCGGCCTAGAAGCCGCAGTTTTGTAGTGCCAGCTTGTGGCTAGAGCATTTTTACTTAATACGTGGGATCGATCGTAGGCCAGGACCTGTCCTGGCACAGCTGCGCCAGGCCAGGTCCTGGCCGACGAGAAAACGAAAATTGCTCTAAAGGCTCATTCAATCCGACATGCCGCATCTGAAATCGACCCGTCGATGGCTGCGCGGGGTGGCGTCCATATTCAGTCGGTATCGTCGCTGCCAGCAACGCCGACGCCTTCGGATGCGACCAAACGTACGTGCAGTTCGTCGGCTCGCTTCTTTTCCAATCCCAACATGATGTAGCGTTCAACAAATTTTGCCAAATTGTCCAGCGCCTCCAATTGGCTCTCACTGGCGGAACGTTCCAATTCGGATGCCACACCAACGGTCCCAATCGCAATACCGCTGGGACCAAAGAACGGTGCTGCGGCATAAAAACGGAACTCGCGAGGCTGCTGGAGAAACGGCGATTTGAGCAACGTTTTGTCCGAAAACATTTCGCCTATCCAAATCGGCGCTCGCGCTTCGACCACCAGTGAACAAGGCGTCTCGCCGCGTTTCCATTCGCGTTGTGCCAACCGATAGCTTCCTTTGTAGAAACAGGTCTCTGACCCGGCGACCGACACAAATCCCGCACTGGCCGAAAACAGCGTCGCGGCGATTTGTGCGATTTGATCGAGCGTCTCGTCTTTGTCGGAGTTTCTCAATCCCAATGCATCGAGTTCCGCGTTGCGATCCTCATCGAGCGCCTCGGCGGAAACGTAATCGTCGACATCCAGCGTGCCGTGCGTGTCGAATTGAGTCGACTCGAATCCCGGTCGAACCTCCGTCGACTGGTGCTCGACGGATTCGACACCAAAATCGATGTCGCCTACCGTCAACGTATCGCCGTCGACCAACGGCATCGGCTCTTCGATTCGATCTCCATTGAGAAATGCGCCATTGGCACTGCCGCAATCTTCGACCGTTGCGGTCGCGTCGGCGAGATTGAGTCGAACGATGACGTGTTGCCGACTGACCTGTTTGTGATTGACAACGATGTCGTTGGACCCGGCTCGACCAATCGAAGTGACCGGCTTGATCAAGTAGTGAATACTACGTACTTCGCGTTGGTTTAACTGAATCAGTCGAAGTTTTTTCATTCGATTTCGATCGCGTAGTGCCCGCCAAAGACATGAAGACGAGAGACTATCTTGATCATATCCGCCGACCACCGATAGTAGCGATCAAAATGTGTATTCCATCAACGATGACTTGGTTAGGTGCACATACGTGCGGCAGCCGTTGTCGTCCGGCCGAAATGTCCCCACAGCGATCCTGATTCCCGTGAACCAACGTCTACCTGTACGCGATCCCCCATCATCGGTTGCAACCAATCCATTCTGGCGCGAATCGAGACTTCAGAACCGTCGAGCCGACACGGCATCGTGCCCGAATGGTGACCGACCGATCACCAATGCAATTGCGGCACCGGCGACAAACCCACCGATATGGGCCCACCACGCTACGCCCGTGACAGCGCCCGCGGCGGTCGCCGAGATCCCACTGTAAGTTTGTATCGCGAACCAGATGCCCAAAAACCAAGGCGCCGGCAACACAAACACGTGCAGGAAAATCGGGATCGGCAAGATCGCTTGCACACGTGCATGTGGGTACAGCCACGCGTAGGCGCCCATGACTCCGGCGATTGCGCCACTGGCACCAATCGTCGGTATGGGACTGAGCGGACCAGTGAAATAATGGGACAGCGACGCGGCAATCCCCGTCCCCAGATAGAGCAACAGATATCCCAGCGGCCCCAATCGGTCTTCGACGTTGTCACCGAAAACATACAGAAACCACATGTTGCCCAAAAAATGCATCCAACCACCGTGCAAGAACATGCAGGTGATCAAAGTCATCCAAGCTGGGATAACAGCAGCAGCAAGTTCCCGTCGAAGCACACGCACTTCCACGCCAGTGGGCGTTTGCACCGCCACCTTCTGTTCAATTACCGGCTCCGCAGACGCGTCACTGAGCCTGGCCGGCACCATCCCGAACTGCTCTGCAATGCGATCGCCTCGATCGGCCGATGTAACCTGCATCAAGAATGCAATCGTGCAGATCGCGATCACCGAATAATTGGTAAACGGAATGGTTCGGCTGGGTATGCTGTCGCGAAGCGGAATCATGATGGATGGATTATTGTATCGATCGCTAGATCAACACAACCCAAGGGCCAACGTATCCACGCGGTAGCGACGCTATGACTTGGCAGCAAGCGGCCTGCGCAACTGAACCACCGACTCACCCTACCCTGACGAGACTCCCATGCAACTTGCAAAAAAAGCTACCGTGACCAAACCGAATAGGAACCGATTTTTGATCATGCACTTTTGCGACGCACGCGTGCATCGCCATTGGCTCGCTGCCGCCTTCGCCTGCATCGCTGCGTTTTCGGTCGGTGTCGCCGGCGGGCAAGAAAGCTACCCGCTGCATCCCGATTCGATCGAGCAAGCGGACGTGCCTCGCGGCAAGGTAACAACGTATCAGTTCGATCGCAGCGAGGTGTATCCGGGAACCGAGCGCGAGTATTTCGTTTATGTTCCGGCGCAATACAAACCCGACGAACCGGCCGCACTGATGGTGTTCCAGGACGGCCGGAACTATGTCCGCGAAAACGGTCAGTGGCGAATACCGACCGTGTTTGACAACCTGATTCATCGTGGCGAGATGCCGGTCACGATCGCCGTTTGCATCAATCCCGGCGTTGTACCGGGTGGTGAGAATGCACAGGATCGATTCAATCGCAGCTACGAATACGACAGTGTTAGCGATCGCTATGCCACCTTTCTGATTGACGAACTTCTAGCCGAAGTCCGAGAATCCTATTCGATTACCGACGACCCGAATCTGCGCGCGATCGGAGGCAGTAGCAGCGGCGCGATCGCAGCCTGGGGTGTCGCCTGGCATCGCCCCGATCAGTTTCGACGCGTCTTCAGCACCGTCGGAACATTCGTCGGACTCCGCGGCGGCAATGAGTATCCGACCCTAATACGAAAAACCGAGCCCAAGCCGATCCGCGTCTTCTTACAAGATGGCCGTAACGATTTGGATATCTACGGAGGCAGTTGGTGGAACGCCAACCTGACGATGCTTTCGGCGCTGCAATGGGCTGGATACTCAGTCGATCACGCCTGGGGTGATGGAGGGCACAATGGAGAACATGGCGGCGCGATCTTGCCCGACGCGATGCGCTGGTTATGGCAAGATCATGACCAGCCGATCACGACATCCATCACGGAACACCCAGAATTAAAAGACCGCTTGATCGACGGTGCCCCATGGGAACTTGTCAGCGACGGGCACAAGTACACCGAAGGTCCCGCGGTAGCACCGGACGGCAGCGTCTATTTTGTGGATGGCCCGCGTGGCGAAATTTGGAAAGTGGACGAGCCCAATAGTCAGAAGCATCAGGCGGAAGGCAAAAAAATCGGTGCCACCAAGTTCATCGATGATATGCCTGGCGTCAGCGCACTGATGTTCGATGCCAAGGGTCGGATGTATTGTGCACGCAACAAGGCGCAAACCATTACGCGAGTGGATCCCGATGGCACGCGAACCGATCTAGTCACAGGGATGTCGTGCAATGACTTGGTTGTACTGGACCATGGAATCTACTTCAGTGGCTCGGACGACAAAACGATTTGGTACTTGCCTCACGGTGGCGAACTGACCAAGGCAGGCACCGGCCCCGAAAAACCAAACGGAATCATTGTCACGCCAGACAAGCGGTTCTTGCTGGTGATCGATGCAATGGGACGTTACGTCTGGTCGTATCGAATCGGCCAGGACGGCGACCTGCAACACGGCCAGCCTTATTATTACGTGCACCAACCTCAAGATGAATTGAACACCGGTGCCGATGGCTGCACCATGACCACCGACGGCTCTCTGCTGGTTGCCAGCAAATTGGGCGTGCAAATATTTGATCAACCCGGTCGCGTTCACGTGATCACGTCGCGACCCAAACGCACCGGTCGCCTGTCTAATCTCGTCTTCGCGGGCCCCGATTTCACAACGCTGTATGCCACCAGCGGTACGAGCGTCTATCGCCGCGAAACCAAGATGTCTGGAATCGCGCCGTGGCAAGATGCTGTCACGCCGCCCAAGCCAAGGCTGTAATCCACAAAGCCAACGCTTGTCGAAAAGATCGCCCACGTCGTCCAAACGCACGCGAACGCAACGACGACTGTGAAATCGTAACGCGACAATGCACAGGCTTCAATGCACAGGCTTCAGTGCACAAGCTTCATTGCACTGGAACATCACTACACAACAGGCTTCATCCCGCGCACAAAAAAAGCCAGCGTGGCATCCTGCCAGCTGGCTTTCTTGTTTTGCCGATACATCAACTTGTTACAGCGATCCGTCGCCGTTTGCTAACTCGTCCATGTACGTGGAAAAAAAGAGAGCTTCCTGTGATTAAAGTCTCTCGTTTTCCCGATAGCGGCAAAAAAATAGGGAGTGACTTCCATGTACGCGATTTCCAAAGAAAATCGCCAGCGGGCGTCCATCTGTTGCTAACTCCCAATTCATTCAGTCGCATCCGTTGCGACATTCCGCGGTGAGCCGAATCGTTCGGGGTCACCAATGGTTGGGATACACTACGATGCCAATGAGATCATTCTCTGGCACGGTAATGTGACGTCGCTCAGGCGGAGCGATCCGAAGGAGGGGAAAATGCGTTTTCCGAACAACGATCGAAATGATCCTGTTGATCGGCGGGAGGCGAACCGAGGGAAACAAGCGTACTTGAGTCATTCGGATGTCGCATATGAACACACTCCTGAAAAGATGAAACGAGCAATCGAATTGTTGGGCTGCTCGTGAAAGTGCAACTGGTATGGCGTGAGAATTTGGCGATGCATCGACGAGATGTCAACAACAAACTGAAGTTACTTTTTCATTTCCTTTTTTCTTGCTGCTCAAAGCCGTCAAAACACGTGGTGAAACGAACAATCTTTTTTTGTAACAAACCGACGGCGCATCATTTTCTCAGCGACGCATGAATTTCTGTTTTTGTTCACAGTGACAACGCAATTCGACTTGACGCGGCAACTTGGTTTCGCTTTTGCACGCCAACATCGCCCACATTCGTCGACGCAGACACGTCGTTGCGAGTAAACTTTTAACACTCAAGTCGGTGCAATGATCACGATAACACGACGCAATCAAACCTGTCAGATTTCGTTTGCTCAATCACCAAAACACACCGCATTCGCGACAACGATTACGCGAACATCGGGATCCAGTGCATCGCATGAATAACGACTCAGATTCTGTATCGGATAACCGTCAATCCAATCCGATGGCGGATGAAAATCAAACGATTGATCCGACACGTCTTTGGACGCGAGAATACGTTCGCGAGATGCAGGCCATGTTAGGTCACAGCGTTTGTCGTGACCTCGCCATTTACGAGTTGCCCGACGACTTTGTACTGTCAGTGATTGTGCCAGTCTTTAACGAACACGCGACGATCGCGAACGTCGTTGGCCGCCTCCGGGACACCGGAATGCCAATGCAGATCATTCTGGTCGATGATGGCAGCGATGACGGAACAGCGGAGGTCATGCAAGAGCTTGCCGACGAACCAGAAACCATCGTTTGCAGACACAAACGCAACACCGGCAAGGGGACGGCCATTCGAACTGGCGTCCAAGCCGCCACAGGCGATGTCATCGTGATTCAAGACGCAGACCATGAATACGATCCAAGCGATTTTCGTTATCTCCTACAACCCATCCTGGCGGCCGAAGCCGATGTTGCTTACGGAACACGGTATGGCCACTGTGACCGGCAGCTATCGCCCTGGTGGCACCAAGCCGTCAACGGACTGCTGTCGACGCTCGCGAGCCTAGCCATCGGAATTCGCATGAGCGATATCGAAACGTGCTACAAAATGGCGCCACGCCGCCATTGGGATGCCATCCTGCCGGACCTGAAGGAGAAACGCTTTGGGATCGAGATCGAAGTCACCGCGCGGTGGGTGCGGCACGGTCTGCGATTTACCGAGCGACCGATTCGTTACCAACACCGATGGTATGACGAAGGAAAAAAGATCGGTTGGAAGGACGGGGTGCGGGCTCTCTGGTGCATCGTCAAATACGGTTTGCTGAGACGTTAGTTGCCGTCGCTTGATCACTTACCCCAACCCCAAGCTAGTACGTGAATTGGTCGATCAGGCAGGCGGTGTTCTACGACCGAGCCGCTGACTGTCCCCGTCGTAATCAACCTGACCGAACGTTCGTGATCCGATGGCTCTAAATCGAGATCACATGGTCAAGGGAGGCTACCAATCCCAGCCCCCCTCCTTGTCAGGCTTCGATATCACCACGTCTTGGTGTCGCCATTGAGTCATCAGCCCGCCTTAGAATGCTCGAAGATTTTTCTTTTTTTTCTTAGGGGTGCCTGACTGAATCGCGCCGTTGCAGGGCCAAAACGGGCCTGCAGGCGTCAAACTGGGAGGCAGGCGAGTTCGTGATTTTTTGCACAAGCGGAAAAAGTTTGACGCGGGTCGCTAATTGACATTACGCTCAAATGAAGTCGATCGAGCACGAATCGCCCTTATTGCTTTTCTGATTCATGCCATTTTTCTTTTCCGATCGAAAAAATAGGAGGCACGGTTTGCGATGAGCGTAGCGAGTACATCGACACGAACGTTGGCGATCAATCCAGCTTTCCTGGAGGAGATCAAAGAGAGTAACCGCGAGTTGTGGCAAACGCACGAACAGTTGCGGCAAGTGTTCCAAGTGACCGATTCGGACGATCAAGTCATGCGTCAGCTTGTCCAAACGCTGGATACTTTTCGTGACCAGTTGGCGACACAATTCCAGCTCGAAGAATCGTTTGGATATCAACCGGTCGACCACCAATCCAGTTCGCAGCGACAATTTCTGGACTTTGAATTGGTCGACCAAGTATGTCGGCAGCACTGCGCGCTGTACCTGCGGATCACCGACTTGGCCGAACGGGCCGAAGAAATGCAGTACCGCGGCGTCGAACCCGACCACTTATCGGAGTTAATCGTGTTATCGCAACAATTCGAACAGGAATTTTGCGAACACGAACGACTTGAAAACCAGTTGATCGCGAGGGCCTACCGTTTGAAGTAGAATAGAGGAGGCAAAACCGACGGATCGAGCCGTGAAAGCGACGTAACAGGGAGCATCCAGAACAATGCTTAGCAGTACCCGAACAAAACCAATGGAGATCCTTTTAGTCGAGGATGGTCTATTGGATGCCCGCGTTACGATACACGCGTTGCGTCGCAGCGGGATTTATCACCGCCTGACCCTGGTTCGTCGCGTCGACGAAGCGATTCAATTCCTCACTCGACAAGGTATCTTTGCTCGCGCTCCCATCCCAGATCTGCTGCTCCTGGATGTCAATCTCCCCGACGGGACCGGGATTGACGTTCTGGAATCCATGATCAACCAGCCTCACAAAATCACCACCGT
>JABDKS010000103.1 GCA_013002105.1 Pirellulaceae bacterium
GGCGTCGACCGTGCCGTCGACATCGTTCTCGTCGCCTGCAGCGGTCAGGTCGGCGAAGCTGACTTCTACTTCGCTGTCTTCATTCGTTGCGGCGACCGGACCGGTCAACGTTGTTAGGGTGGGTGCGGTATTCGCGGCGTCGACCGTGATCGCGACCGTTGCCACGTCCGAATCGAACGCGCCGTCATTGGCGACGTAATAAAACGTGTCCGTGCCACTGTAGCCGGCGTTTGGCACATAGTCGAACGAACCATCAAATTGCAGATCGACAGCATAGATTTCGGCATTGCCGTCGCGAGACGTCTGAAACAGTAACTGGGTTCCATCGGGAGACCATGATGGGGAAGAGTCGTTGACGAGATTGTCGGTCAACTGGATGACGTTGGTCCCGTCCGCATTCATCACAAAGATTTCTTTGTCGCCGTCGCGATCAGATTGAAAGGCGATGCGCATCCCGTCAGGCGAGAACGTCGGTTCTCGGTCACCACTGGCTTCCACTGTCAAACGCGTCTGATCGGAACCATCGGCGTTCATCACGTAAACCTCAGTGTTCCCGTCACGGTTTGTCGTGAATACCAATTGAGAACCATCGGGCGACCAACTCGGTGAATTGTCCTTACTCGTGTTGTAAGTCAACTGCGTCTGATTCGTTCCGTCGGCGTCCATGACGAAAATCTCACGATCTCCATCTCGTTCGGCTCGGAAGACAATCTTGGTTCCGTCGGGTGACCATTCCGCTTGCATGTCTATGGCTAGATCGTTGGTCAGTCGGGTCAGTCCAGTTCCGTCGGAATTGATCTTGTAGATTTCTTCATTGCCGTCGCGAGTGGTTTGAAACACGAGCTGAGTGCCATCAGGCGACCAGCTCGGCTGAGCAGCGGATGCGCCGTCGAAGGTCAACCGAGTGACGTTGGAGCCGTCGGCGTCCATGGTGTAAATCTCGGATGCACCCGTCCGGTTGGATGAAAACGCCACCTGGCTCCCGTCGGGCGACCAAGCTGGATCGTCGTCCGAGCCAGGATCGCTGGTTAGATTCGTTTCGCCCGTCAAGCCGGTCGGTGCGATTCCCAGCACACCGTTGGTTGGGCCCTCGGTGACATACACCAAAAGCGGATCCAAGTCTGGATCGGAGTCGTTGGCCAGTAAACCGGTACCGGCACCAACAGTCAATGTCGTGTCCTGGTTCGTCAAGTAACCGTCGTTGGACGCAACCGGCGGATCATTCTGCGCGGTGACATCGATCTGCGCAGTAACGTTGGTCGCCGATTCCAAGCCACCATCGTCTTTGGCCACCACTTCAAATGCGTTTTGAGTTCCGTTGGCATCCAGGTCGGGTGTCCAGTAAGCGTTGTTACTGCCATCGATCGTGTCGTTCGTCCCCGCCGCCCAAGCAGTCGCGCTACCGGCCGTGGCACCAATCTTTAACGTACCGCTGCTGATTGACTTGACCACAAAAGCATCAACCGTACCGTCTACGTCGTTCTCGTCACCAGCAGTGGTCAGGTCGGTGAAGCTGACTTCCACTTCGGTGTCTTCGGTGGTGCCGTCGACCGGACTGGTCAACAGCGTCAGTGTCGGTGCGTTGTTCTGTGCCCCCTCATGCTCGATTCGAACGTTGTCGAAGTAAATGTGGTCGGTGCTGTCGCCCCACTCGTCTTGCCAAAAACGAACATGCGTTGTCGAGCTGATGTAGGCGGAAATGTCGTGGTCTGTGACCGAGCCGCTTTCGCTTCCAGCGAAGGAAGAGTCGTAGATGAGTGTGGGGTCTGACCAAATTACACCATCTGTCGATACTTGTACCCGAAAACGTGAACTGGAGCCTTTTATCAGGTTGTAGTCGAAGCTCAGCGTCGCCGTCGTGGCACCTGACAGATCGGCGATTCGGTGGGCACCTTCGAAAAAATTGCTACCGTTGCCATAGATGTGCAGTGCGTTGTTATCGACTCGAACTTTGCCCAACGTTGGACCGTCTGATTCGTCCAATTCGACCCAGTTTCCGGTCCAGTTCTGCGTGCCGTCGTTGCCATTGAACGCGACGGTGTTGAACTGGTCGAGAATCGTGGCCAGTGGAAATTCGTAAGCCCCGATGTCCGGCGACGCATCGCGCGTTTCGCCGCGTTGGTCCGTATTCGGAACGCCTATGGTTGTTCCCGCGTTGTAGGCGGGGCTGGATGCGGTGATCGCGTGGGTCTGTGTGGGCCCGCCGTTGTTTTTCAGTGTCGGATCGAGCAGCGGATCGGTGTTGAGCAGATCGCTGCCGATGAATCCCCCGCTGCCACTATCGTTACCGACGATATTGAATCCATTGCTGTTGACGTTGCCGCTGACGTCCGGGCCGGTCGCGGCTGTGTTGCTGGCGATGATCGAATTCGTAATGTTGGTGGTCACCGTACCGGTGCCCCGGAAGATTCCGCCCCCGTCAGCCGCGGAGTTGTTTGTGATGGTGACGTTGACGAGATCAGCGAGCTCGGTGTTGGCCAATCCACCACCATCGCCGCTGGCCGTATTGCCGCTGAGCGTGACATTGGTCAACGTCAGGGTTTGCACACTACCAAAGTTGCTGTTGTAGATACCGGCGCCGTCGATGGCATTGTTGCCGCTGAACGTGCTGCCGGTCGCGACGGCGGTCGCATCGTTAAACAGGCCGCCCCCTTGATTGGTCGACGTATTATCCGAGATCGTCGAGTCGACCAGTGTCACCGTTCCCGCATTATGAATACCACCGCCGTCTCCCGCATTGTTGAGCGTGACGTTGACGTTGGTGAGGGTCACGTCGGCGGTGCCTGCCACCTTCATCCCGCCACCCTGGTTGTCAGACCCGCCGGTGATCGTGAGATTGTCGATATCGACCACCGCACCAATTACATGAAAAACACTCTCTCCGAGTCCTGTTGCGTCAATGATTGTCGATGCAGCACCATCGCCGGTAATTGTGACGTCCTGCAACAAGTCCAGGTCACCCGAGGTCGCCGCATTTTCGCTCGCCCCCGTGATGGTAAGCGTGTAGGTTCCCGCCCCCAACACGATCGTATCGCCGCCGGAACCCGCGTTGACCTGCAAAATCGCTTCACGAAGTGACAAAAGTCCATCGCCGTTATCGATAATGTCGTCGAACGTGGTGACCGTGATATTGGCGAGCTTGCCTTCCCAGTTTTGTTGCAGCGTGTCGCTGAAAGCGACTTTGGTTTCGATTTCTCCGGTCGAGTATTCCAGATCCCAATCCGCAGCGTAATCTGCGTGCCCGGTGTCGTCCGTGCTGGCCGCGACGTCGGCGCCCGTGAGTACGCTAATCGATTCAATCAACGTTTGGCCGCTGTCGTTGCTTGCCAAATCACACCCGTAAAGCAAGATGTCGGCATCGGTCGTCAACGCCGTTTGCCAGGAGGCGATTTGCCCGGAGTAACCCGCCAGATTTGATTCACCCAACCAGGTGTTACCCAGTTTGACCGCGCCATCTTCGGCATGGGACACAATGTGCACTGAATCGACACCGGTTCGGGCGTCCAGAATTTCGGAAATCTGATCGATGCCGTCACGGTCCGCATCGAGTACGAATACGTCCGCCTGACGACCTGAGACGGCCAAGTCGTCTAACAACTGCTGAACATCCGATACAGCCGAATCGATAATCACGATCTCGCTTGCCGGCTGCTGGGTAACCGTTTCGATCGTGGAGGATTGGGATGTGTCACTTGACTGGTCTGCGGAAACTTCGACGACCGTCGCCGCCGGCATCTCGCCAGCAATCATCGACAGATCAATCGGGGTGGCGCTAAATAGCACCCGAGGTTCAAGCTCGCCAATTTTCAGGGCGTTGGGGACACGACGGGACCTCGGCGCAGCTCTCAGTGCTCGCCTGATATGCGTGGTTGTCTGGTCCGCAATGAATACACATTGCTCCCACCAATCGTGTCGTCGTGATGACATGTCGTCCCCGTGAATTCCAAATGGACGCTGTGCAACCGATGACGCTTGGTCGCCTTCTCCGATGGAAAAGGACGTATCAAACCCAACCGCGGGTTGCAGCTCCTGCAACAAAAGCAGCAGTCCACCTGTAACCTAGGAGCCACGCACCAAGGCATCCGGGAAGTGCGGTCGGGTAATTCGCGATGACGGTAACCACCGTTCGGATTAATCACGCCACGACGATTAGCACGCAGAGGGGACGTTTGCATGAGGGACGACCCCAACGCCCAATGCAACCCACGTTCCATGGTGCGGGTTCACCCTCAGGGCGAACGTGGTGTAGGGCCGGTGGTGTAGGGCCGGTTCCCACCGGCCAAGAATCAACGTAGGGCCGGTTCCCACCGGCCAAGAATCAACGTAGGGCCGGTTCCCACCGGCCAAGAATCA
>JABDKS010000107.1 GCA_013002105.1 Pirellulaceae bacterium
GTCTTGGACTTGGCCGTGAAAACCACAACCGCCCAAGAGACAAGTGCGACGATCATCAGGAACGCGGCGACCCAAACAAGTTTTTTCATTCCGACACTTTGCGATTCATTGCCGCCGTATAGCGACAGCTCCAAGCCAGTAACGCCTTTCCGGTCTCGGTCAACTCGTCCAGCTCGCCCGGGTAGCCCCACAGAAAGTAGTGTGGCTTCTGTGCGACCAACGTGTAAAGATTCTCGTTATCTGGATCGTGGCCAATGGGAATGACATTGTCAGTAGGATTGGGCAATGCAACGCCGGCATACGATGATTCCGCGACAACCGGATGGACGCCACTCGCAGTCGCGGGGACCGGAAAATCTTTCCAAAAACCTGCATTCTTAACCGGCCGAACCGAGTCAGACGTATTTTGCACCCTGTCGCGTGTCCCGATTTCAAGTTCCAGTTTGCCAAGAAATTCAAGACCGCCTGTGCCCATGGCGATCACCGGTATATTGGCATCGACAATGATTTGACCAGTCGGTTCCCAGGTATGCCAGACGGGCGTTGTGTCTGTGCCGATCATGATCAGATCGACGTTCTCGAACAATGACGGGTCAATGTCCGATGCACGTAACGCTTAAAACCTGATGGGTATGTCGCTGCTTGTAACCTTCATTGCCCGCTGGATTCGTTGCTGCCATTGTCTCGCTGAATGGCGGCCGCTGGCAAAGACATAGACGGCTTGAATTGGATCGTTCGCCTGGCGCGTCGGCTTCACTCGCTTCCATTCCCCATCAGCATCTCGCGTGATGTGGATGCCGATGGTCTTCATCTCGAACTCGACGATTTCCCAATCGTCACCGACTTTCTTCGCCGAAAATTTTGCACTTCCTTCGTACAGTTTTGGCACGTGGAAATCGAACGAACCGGTCGCCGATTCACCCTTCACTTCCGCGACACAGCGAGTGATCCGTTCGGACTGGATCATGGTCACTGGTCGGTAGACAAGTCGAAGTCGGCCACCACCGACCGAGCGATACATTTCTCGTACGAGTTCGCGGGGTTTCGGCTGCCTGTCGGTCAAAAAGCGAAATTGACGCTGGCCATCATCGACTTCGTCCGCGGACTTAAAGGCCAGCACCATCAGCTCAGCCGTCAATGATTGCTCAGAAAACGAATCGGTCGTTAGCGTGGTCGGCGAGGTTGCGATCTTGTCGAAAACCTCACGATCGATCGCCGACGCCGCCGATATCAGCACGCGAAATCGCTGATCGATTTGCGGCGGGTCTTCGGCTCGCAATGACGGGTAGAAGGTAAAACTTTGTAATGCGAAGCATAGAATCGCTGCAAGGTTGAGGCGTAACATCGGCTCGGATTCCCGTTGTTTGCGATCGAGTTTTATGGACGGCGAGTGGCTAAGACTACCTTGCGTGAATGATACAGGTGTAATGACGAATTTTCCGTAAGTCTTCTGAGAAATTCCCGCGAACGAGCTCCCGACGATTAGTCGTTCTGCTCACCGAGATCGCCAGCGATCAGATCTTGCCAACTAACCTGTTGGTCGTTTCGTTTTGCTAGGCACAACGCGTCGACCGCTTTCTTGATGTCGGCGCCGTGCAGATGGGCCTCTTCGAGTTGCTGGGCGGACAACTCGACGCCGACATATTTTGCTCGAATTCGTTGTTCGCAAATCAGTTTAATCGGCGTCCGCCGCAGATGCATTGCCACAATCTGGAACGCTGCAACCGGTGCGCCGGCCAGATAACACTGAAACCACCAACGCAGTAAATTGAATAGTACCGCCAATATGGCCAGCAAGATGATGATTGCAGAGATCAGAGCAATGTCGAGTAGATTCATAGGCTGAGCTTTTTAAACGCTTAGAACTAATGAGATGTGTCCGTGACCGACCAGATAATTCGTCAGTCTTCAGTCGGACTTGGGTAGCTGGAGCGAATCTCGAATCCCGATTCAGGGTGGTTGCGCTGTAGCAGATTGCGAACGATCGCTTTGGTCGAATCGACATCGTCGAGCACGCGAACTTTCAGCCAAATCGAATCAAGCTCTCCCTTTCGCTTCTCGGGTTCCAACGGTGGGACCATGTCCACATAGACGTCGTACGTTAGGGGGATAACGGAAACTTTCGGCGTCGAAAAAACGCCAATGACTTTCAATTCTTGTGAACCTAGTCTGACCATGTTGTCGACCGCATTCTCGGTACCGAACAGTTTTTTCGCTAATGAGTCGCTGATGACAATGAACGGATGTCCGTATTCAGTGTCACGGTCGTCGAAATAGCGTCCTGCTTGAATTTCAATCTTCGCATCGTCCAGTAAAGGCTGCATAAGGGTCACCAGCGTGACACACACCCGCACCTCATGCGATTTTCCATCGTATGTCACTGTTGCGACGGAGTTGCGCTCGGCGACAGCATGAACCAATGTAGGAATCGTTGCTCTGAGCTGATTGAAGT
>JABDKS010000108.1 GCA_013002105.1 Pirellulaceae bacterium
AACCAATGTTGCCCTGGAATCGTTTGTCGGCGATCAGTTTTTTGCCGGTTTCACCGCGTCCAACTGGGATCGGCCCAATGCCCACCGCATTCTCTCGTGGTCACTGAGCACTGATACTCTGCCGGTGGATCCGCCAGCCGATGAGATCAGAATTGTCAGTAGCTCGATAAACGTGAACGAAGCTGCAGGCTTTGCCACGATCGAACTGATCCGTACTGGTGACGTTTCCGACGCTGCCACTGTCGATTACCGGACGCTGGATCAGTCCGCGCAAGCCGGCCAGGATTACACTTCGGTAGACTCTACAGCCACTTTTCTTGCCAATGAATCAACGATCGATGTTTTGGTTCCGATCATTGACGACAATGATGCTGAGCCGACAGAATCGTTCACCTTTCAGATCGACAATCCCAGCGGCGCGGATCTGGGTGTTCCCAGTTCGACAACGATCACGATTTTTGACAACGAGCAACCGCTACCCAGCTATGCGAATTTTCAAAATCAGAGCGGCATCAAGACCAACGGTGGCGCATCGATCGCCGGGGATGCATTGCAGCTGACCAGTGCTGCAACATTCCAAACCGGATCAGCCTTTTTTGACACGGCGATCAGTATCAACGGCGACACATCGTTTCAATCCGAGTTTTCGTTCGAGATGACTGGCGGTTCGGGTGCCAGCGGTGCGGACGGAATTCTGTTTGTCCTGCAGAACTCAGCGGGTGCTGAGGGTGCCCTGGGACGCGGCGGTAGCGGGTTGGGCTACGACGGCATCGGCAACAGCATCGCCATCGAATTGGATACTTGGAAGAACGGTTGGGACGTCTACAGCGACGAAGTGGGTGTCGTTGCCTCGGGCGATATCAAAAACCAACTCGCTCAGGCGCAGTCGCCGGTCAACCTGAATTCCGGCGATGTGTATCACGCTTGGGTCGACTACGACGGCAGCAGCGACACACTGAGCGTCTACGTGTCACAAGATTCGACCAAACCGTCGACCCCGGTTGTACAAACCAATGTTGCCCTGGAATCGTTTGTCGGCGATCAGTTTTTTGCCGGTTTCACCGCGTCCAACTGGGATCGGCCCAATGCCCACCGCATTCTCTCGTGGTCACTGAACTTGGAAACGCCCGATGTGGATCCACCCGGTGGCATCGACGCGATCAGTATCGCCGATAGCACGATTACCGTATTCGAGAACGATGGCTTTGCCACAGTGCAACTAGTCCGCGGTGGTGATTTGGTAGGTGCGGCGACGATTGACTACCAGACATTCGATCAGTCGGCGGTTGCTGGTGAAGATTATACCACTACCAACAACACAGCCACGTTTGACCCCAACGAATCGACGATCGACATTTTGATTCCGATTTCCGACGATGACGAAACGGAGTCGACCGAGGCATTCACATTTACGATCGACAACCCCAGCGGTTCCGATCTTGGTGTGCCCCGGACGGCGACGATCACGATCATTGATGACGAACAGCCGCTGCCCAACTATTCCGATTTTCAGAATTCAGCCGGCTTGGTGACCAATGGTGGCGCGTCGATCTTGGGTGACAAACTACAAATCACCAATGACGCTGTGTTCCAAACGGGTTCTGCCTTTTTCGATACAGCGATCGACATCGACAGTGACACGTCGTTTCAAACAGCGTTCTCGTTCGAGATGACAGGTGGTCTTGGGACTGGTGGAGCTGACGGCATCCTGTTTGTCTTGCAAAACTCTGACGAGGGCCCCGACGCATTAGGGCGAGTCGGTAGTGGCCTGGGTTACGACGGCATCGGAAACAGCATCGCCATCGAACTGGATACGTGGCAAAATGCGTGGGACCAATACAACGACGAAGTCGGCGTGGTCGCCGATGGCGATATCCAGAACCAGCTTGCGCAGGTCAAGGCACCGTTCAATTTGAATTTCGGTGGTGTCTACTACGCTTGGGTTGATTACAACGGCACCAGTGACACGCTCAGCGTTTATGTTTCGCAGGACTCGACCAAACCGACCGCGGCAACGCTGCAAATCAATGTCGAATTGGATCAATATGTCGGCGATCAGTTCTACGCTGGCTTCACGGCGTCCAACTGGGATCGGCCCAACGCGCACCGAATTCTGTCCTGGTCGTTGAACCTGGAAACGCCGATCGACCCACCAGTGAATCCATCAGGCGACGTGGTCGGCATTACCGTGGCCAGTGGATATGTTCAGCCAACGGCAATCGATTGGTCGCCGGATGGGCGAAATATGTACGTCGCGGAGAAGTCCGGCATCGTCAAAGTGGTGCGTGACGGCAATCAACTCACAACGCCCGTGATCGATATCTCGAACGTCGTTAACAACGTGGCCGACCGTGGGCTGTTGGACATTGCGATCCATCCGGACCTGCAGAACAATCCGTACTTGTACCTGCTGTATGCCTACGATCCGCCCGAAGTCTACGACAACCAAGGAGATGCGTTCGCAGGCCCTGATAAGCGGGGTAATCGGGCCGGCAGGCTGATGCGCGTCGAGTTGAGT
>JABDKS010000151.1 GCA_013002105.1 Pirellulaceae bacterium
AGCCTGTTGTTGCTTTTGTTGTTGCGCTTTCTGCTGTCGGCGCTGCGCCGCGCGTCGAAGAAAGTCTTCCAGATCGCCTGCCATAGGAACTACGCTGAATTTAAAGAGTACGATTCACCAACTCCGCCATCGTAGCATACCATAACGGTGTTTCCTTCAAACACGCCAGTTACGCCGTAAAGCACGGGTTTGAAGCCCGGCCAGCGTTGGAATTGCTAGGGTCAGTCGTGGTCGTGGCCGTGGCCGTCGGGCAGTGCGACTTGAATTGGGCTGGCCAGATAGGCGATCAAATCGCGAATCTGCCCTTCGCTCATCGGATCGAGTTGACCTTCGGGCATCATCGATGTGTCGGACAACGTGCGGCTGGCGATTTCGTTCTTTTCGACGACCAGCTTTTCGTTTGCCGTTTGCATCACAATGGCGGAGTCATTCTCCTCCTTCAGCAGTCCCACAATCACGCGACCATCGTCGGTTAGCAACTTGGTCGCCTGATAATCTTTGCCAATCAAGGCATTCGGATCGATCAAGTTGTGAAGCGTGTAGTCCAAATCGATGCGGTTGGATCCCGTGATGTCAGGCCCGATATCGCTGCCCGAGCCGAACAGCTTGTGGCATTTGCCGCAATTCGCATCGAATAAGACGCGACCGTTCGATAGGTCAGCTTGGGCCAACGTATCGGGAGTTAGCTGCGTCTTCAATTTGTTGATCTGCGCCTGTTTCTCCGCGGTCGATTGGCGCAACGATCCCCAGGTTTGTTTTAGCTTTTCAGTCAGTTTGGCATCGTCCAGTAGCATCATTTGTCTCGCATTGAACGCGGAAACGTCAGACTGCGGGATTTTGCTGCTGCTAATTGCGTCGAGTAGCCGGTTTGCAGAATCGACTCGCGAGGCTAGCGTCAGCACGGCATCTGATTTTTGCTCCGAATCGAATGCCGAGTACTTGCTCAGGATCGCCGTGGCAACTGATTGGTCATCATAAGCAGCAAGTGCGCGAATCGCCTCGCCGCGCAACGGTTGCTCGTCGAGCAACGCGATCAACACGCGGGCGAGTTCCGAATCCTTTCCTGCACGCAGCGTTTCGATCGCTTGGATTCGAGAACCCATGGCGACATCACGGTCGGAAGCGATTTGACGGAGCTTTGGGAAAACGGACGAATCGCCGAACTTGACCGCAACCAGATGTGCATGTTGACGGACTTGTGCATCTTCGCTTTTAGAAAGTTTGACGAAAATGTCGGGCCATTCACGCGGCATATTCAATCTTCCGCGATTGCTAAGCGCGGCGGCAATTTCGGCCAAGATCAGTTTTTGATTGGCCAGCTTTTTCTCCGTCGCCAGCAAGCTGAGTAGCGATTGCATCGATTGCTCGTCAGCAGCCGCTCGGCGGTAGATGAATTGGCGGACCAGGGGAATCCTCGATTTTGCAGCCATCGCTAGCGCTCGTTCTGTATCAGCGGTGACCAGCGGTTCGATGCCGTACCAAGTCATCAAAGGTAGATTGTGATCTTCGGCATCATCGGCATGGCGAATCAGACCCGTCGCAATCTCCCAACGATCCTGAAGCGGTAATCGTTGCATGGCAGACGCGAGATAGAGGCGCACCATCGGCGAATCGTCGCTGCGAGCCAGTTCGGCCATTCGAGTCAGTTGGCTGGGCGTGCCATCTTCCAGATCGAGTTGAATTGACCATGCCCGCAAATATTCGCTCTTGTGACCGTCGGCGGACATCAGTTTCGCGATATCGCCGTCTGTGAGCAATCCGCAAACGTGCAACGTCCAAACTGCCCGCAATCGCCTGGAGACATTGAAGGACCCGAACGAAATTTCCTGTAACGCTGACTGCGTCGCCTGAGTGTCAAGTTCGCCCGCCGCGGCACGCTGCTGCAGCAAACGTCGCGAGGTCCGCACATACCATTCGTTTTCGTGCAGCATCAAAGCCACAAGCTGTTCATCCGAATGCTTCGACAGGTCAATTGGCCTAGTCTGCGGCTGACCAAATCGAATCTGGTAAACCCGGCCGTTCGTCCGGTCCCACAGTTCGGCGTCGCGGCGGTGGCAGGCGTTCTTGTCGTACCAATCGATCATATAGACGCTGCCATCGGGCGCGTACTTTAGGTTGATGCCTCGGAACCATTGGTCATTGGCAAATAAAAAATCGTTGCCGTGCGATGCGACGTAGCCGCTGCCATTGCGACGCAGCACGTCGTTGTTAATCCGATTGCCGTGAATGTTGGCGAATAGAATCGAACCGCGATATTGCTGCGGCCAATTGTCGGCCAGATAGATCATCGCGCCGCAATGTGCGTGGC
>JABDKS010000154.1 GCA_013002105.1 Pirellulaceae bacterium
GTCTGCTGCAGATAATCGATCAAACGACCAAGCACGACGTCGTTTTCGTAGATGAAATCGTGCCGCAAGTCTTGCGTGCCCGCCTGCGATTTTCGCTTGGGCGATTTCCAAGCGGCCATTGGATTTCCGCTGACATTCCGCGAGGCACCCGAGACTGCCTTTCCACCGATTTTGTCGTCGGGCGTATAGGGCGAATGGTTGGAGTTACTGGCGTAATAAAGAAAGAACGGCTGATCCTTTGTCTTGCCGTCCAAATGATCGTTCAAAAAATCGATCGAATGATCCGAATGCCGTCCGCCCAGCTTGGACAGGACATAGGCATCGCGATGACCGTCGCTGTGCAACTGCTTTCCCTTGCCGGTCGCACTGACAGCAATACGACCATGAATGTGACCTGGTCCAACGGATTGCTTCTCACCGTTCTTTGCCTTCTTTCCACCTGCCGAGGGTCCGGAAGTTCCGTGGGATCGCGAAGTAAAACGACAGTAGTCAAAACCGTGATCCAGCGGTGTATCAAAAAGTGGTTGCGTCAGGTCCGCGTCTTCCCATCCGTCGGCCGGTGTCGCGTCGCTGCGTCGATAACGCAATCCAACGTGCCACTTACCAACCATCTCCGTGCGGTAGCCGTTCTCTTGCAGCATCGATGCAACGGTCGGTCGGTCGCGTTCGATCATCGGATCGCCCTGTACGCCGAACAACACCCAATGTTTCAGGCGGTTTCGCCACGGATAACGACCGGTCAGCAATCCATACCGTGTTCCACTACACCGTGACGTGGGCGTGTGCGCATCAGTAAACCGAACGCCCATTCGCGCCAACCGCTCCATGTTGGGAGTGTCGATCTGCCATGCATCAACATTGCCGGTAATGTCGTGATACGCACTCGTATCGCCCATCCCCATGTCGTCCGCCATCATCAACACGATGTTCGGTGGTGGAGCTTGGGCACTGATCGTGGTCGCGACCACAAAGGGTAGGCAAAGCAGATAGAAACGCACGTCGGATTGTCCTCATGGGGGCACTCAGCACCATTTGAATGCTCCATTATGCCCGACGCGGCCCTCTAGCGCGCCACTGGTTTACACCAACGTGATCAATGCGACCAAAATGCACGGCCCGCCGGCCAACACACTGATTCCCGCTTCCTCGGCGTCGGTAATCGCGTCAGGATGCTCGGCACCCGGCTGCATCCAGATCCGTTTGACACCCGCCGCAATCGCCTCTTGGACAATGACTTTGGTCACCGCCGGCGGAGTGATGATCGACAGGGCATCGGGCACCGTCGGCAAGTCCGCTAGTCTGGCAAACGCGTCGCGGCCTTCGACAGTCTCCAGCGCCGGATGAATCGGGTACACCGCTCGCGAGTCATCGGCGGCGGTGAAATCGACCAACGCGCGAAAGACCCTATTGCCGTACTTGTCACGATTATTCGACGCACCCGCGACGGCGAACGTGTTGCTTTGCAAAAAGGCGAGTTGCGGATCCATCATTTATTGACTCCAAGCAAAAACATGGTTCACTGACATAACGTGCAGGCGTAAAAAAAGGCACCGCGAATTGCGATGCCTTCTCGGTTCATTTACCCATTGGTGACCTAAGCCACGGCCGAATCGAGCGCCTCTTGCAGCGCCGTCTTGGGTCGAACGCCGACAAAACTTTCATTGACCTCGCCACCCTTGAAAACCAAAAGCGTTGGGATACTGGTAATCCCAAACCGTTGAGCGATGCCGGGATTGTCGTCAATGTTGACCTTCCCAATTTTGATCGACGGGTTTTCACCAGCCAATTCATCGATCATCGGCGCGATTTGACGGCACGGCCCGCACCAGGGCGCCCAAAAATCGACCAAAACGGGTCCATCCGACTCAAGCACTTCGGCGTCGAAGTTGTCGTCGGTAAATTCTTTTACAGCATCAGAAGCCATGGTTCTCTTTCCTTCATTTATCAAAGTGTGCGGTGGAGGCTATTCTGCATCGGCACCGCATCGACGCGGCAGCGGAATTGTAGGAC
>JABDKS010000174.1 GCA_013002105.1 Pirellulaceae bacterium
CGATCACGCGCACGGCTTCATCGTCGTTAAGTTGACGAATCTCGTCGCGTGCCTCGGCGAGCGAGCGCAGCGGACCGTCGGGCGAGACTTTCAGAACACGCTGGGCGCAGACCGTACTTCCCAGCCACACGCTTCCCAGCCATAGGAACACTGCTAACGCGGCAAAAAAACGCGATGACGGGTCGTCACCGATACGACGGAAGTTTTTGGACATTTCAACTACCGAATTGCATTGACTTTTTCATAGACTGCGAATGCTGTATCCCAGCTGACGTCTTCTTTGGGTGCGGTGAAAACGGTGTCCCACGTCACCCCATCTTCGCTGCGCTTGATGTCATATCGCCGACGCTCGACGTTGATGATCGTCCCCGATTGAGCTTGGACGAAGCGTCCGCCGGGCGTCGACTTTGGAAGATCTTCCCAGCTGATTCCATCTTTGCTTTTGCGTGCGTGACTGCCTTTCTGAGCGGTCAGCCAGAACTCGCCGCTGACGAAGCTCAATCCGCGCCATGATTTTCCCCAACCCTTGAGCCCGGTTTCGTGCAACGTCCACGTCGCTCCGCCGTCGGCCGAGCGGGCTACGTGGTTCTTGTAGCTGCACAGAAAGATTCCGTTACCATAAGCAATCGCTTCTTGACCCGTGCCGGCTGCTGCTGGAACGCGGCTGTGTTTCCATGTTTGGCAATTGTCGTCGCTATAGAAGACGTGCTGATTGTCGCCGATGACGATGAAACGTCCGCCTTGGTAATCGCCGAATCCACTGATCATGTGATGTGTCTTGCCACCGTCGAGCAGCGATTTGACACTGTGGGCATTCCACTGGGTAAACGACTCGCTGGAACTGGTCATGCCACGCCACTGATCGGCGCTGGTCAGCATCACACCGTTTCCACCCGCCGCGCCCCAGACGCTGCCGAGCTGTTTGGCCTCTTTTTTCAAGTGGCTCCAGTGGACTCCGTCGACCGATCCAATGTAGACGCCGGGAGTGCCCCAGCCGGAAAACACACCGATGACTCCCTTTGTCGACGCCATGCCATAAACTGCAAACGTGCCATGCCAACCACCGTCTTCAAGCGAATCGGTTCCCAGAAAAGTCTGCCTCCATGATCTGCCATCGTCACGCGACACGAGAATCCGCATCCCCTGCTTGGAACAGACAGCAAAGACGGGTTCTTCCATCTTCGGCGTCAGCTGCCCGCCGTAGGGTATGTCGTCACGGATGGAGGCGTGTTCCTTTTGCGCCCAGGTTGCGTTGACACCCATGGCCAGAAAGATCGCGGTGATCAAACATGTGCGAGTCATGATGAAGTTCTTTCGTTAACAAAAAGTGATAACATTTACGAACGATCGCTGGGTGGACGAAGTGACGGTACCGAATCGAACTCACTCTCCCGGCGGGAGAGTGAATCTTGGTGACACGTATTTGGTATTGATATTTGTTGCTCAAGAATGAATCCATACCCGAACCGCGCAACATCAAAACTTGAGCGTCGTGCTTGTGTTGTGTACGGCCACGCGAACTAACGCGTTGTCTCAGCGCCGCTCGTGTCGAAGTGACGTAGCTTAGCAAGTTGTTTTAATTCATCAGCTTTCAGCGCCCGATCGAAGACTGCGACACCGCCAATCCAACCGGTGAAACCGACGGTTCGGCTACTGTGAATGACGCGTCCAATCGTAAATGGGCCGCCGGTGGTGGAATCGGGCGGGCTGTAGATGGCATGGGGAAACCACCACGGATTAAGCCGCAAGCCAACGAGATCCCGATCGACGATCGAAAACTCTCCGTCGGAATTCCTTTTCAGCGTGACTTTCACACGCGTGTAGGGGAACTCTTGGACTTCAATGCGTTGATCGGATGTTTCGCTGAGTACTTCAATCGAAAGCGGCTTGTCTTCGGGAGGATTGTAGAATTGATCCTTCGGAAAGTTTGCGTCCTCTCCCGATTGCTCGCCGGGTTCACGACGCAGATGGCCTTGTCGCCAAGCGTTGTAGGCGTACGAGAGCATCCCGCTGTTCTTGGGGTTCTCAAGCCAACGGTCGCCTGATCTGCCGTTGAGCCAGCCGGTGATTTCATTCCGCTGGTGGTCAAAGGTCATCGCAAAACATTGCCACGACGCGTCGAGCAGATCATCTGGCGAGTCGGCTGATACGGCTGGTGCTGCGTCGGCCGAATTGGACTTGTGCAGCGCGTATTTATTCAGGAACGAGCTTGCGCCGTTCTCGGACACATGGCCGCAGGCGCTACCTGCCTTGTTTAGTCCGGCAAACAGCGCGTACTGTCGCTGACCACGAACCGCCTTCTTGATCGAGGCAGTTGACTTCTCTTTCAAATCGGTCCCCTCGTGCCAGATCCCAGCAAGCGCGTGGTTGCCGCTCTCGCGGATCGCCCAGACAACGACCGTCACCGATTTTCCTGGGCCTTTGATGTCCAACGGTGAATCGTGCAGTCGCCCGCGCGGCACAAAAAGAAAGGGTCGAAACAAAGGGTCCGTCTCTTGGCGAATCCGAATTGCCTGACCAAATGGGCCACGACCCAACAATGGAAAGTCCGCGTAGGTCGCTTCCCGCCCCTGGCCCCAGTAGTCTTTTACATAGTTGGCGGCATCCAGGGGGTAGTCATTCGTCGCGTCTTGCGGCACGTGCGCCGTGAACCGCTTTGCCCCATAGGGTTCACGTTTCACGAAATCCCAAAACGCGATGCAATCGGGCATTTCCGTGACCGTGGCAACACGATCGGCCCGACGGTCCTCGCCCAGTGCCGTCGAATCACGTGCCGTCGAATCCTGTGCCGTCGAATCCTGTGCGATCGAAACTGGTGCGATCAAACACTGTGCAATCGAGATAGCGAAACAGGTCAATAGAATGAATTTGTGTCGCATCATGAATATCCTTCAGCAAACCGTTACGCGAAACGGCTCGTTCAAAACAATTCGTTCCCGTTGTCTGATTCTGAGTTGGCGGCGACGGGCTCGGGCAACCCAAAGGCTGGCAAAGTATACTATCGCATTCCACGACTGATTGTGAGTCAGAGATGAAACGATTGATTCTAGTATTCGCCGTACTTCTGCCATGCGTGTTCATTGGATCACCGCTTGATGCGCAGCAGACGCAGCTGCCCGAGCCGGCCGTCCCCGGATTGCGATACTACTACCCGCCTGAGAAAGTCGAACCTCGCGTCATCGACGCTGACGTTTGTATTTATGGCGGGACGTGCGCCGGTGTTGTTGCGGCCGTTCAGGCCGATCGGATGGGGCAGCGTGTTGTCCTGTTGGAATTTGGGAAACATCTGGGTGGACTGAGTTCCGGAGGCCTCAGTCATACCGACGGAGGCGAATCGTCGGTGTGCGGTGGGATCGCGCGCGAGTTCTACGATCTGATCGGGCAGAAGAATTTCCGCCCGTCTGAAGCTGAGGCCGCGTTTGAGAAACTGCTGGAAGGAACGGACATTGAGGTCCGCAAGCTGGCCCACTTGGATCGGCTACAAAAGGACGGCTCGCGGATCGTGTCGGTCACGATGGAAGACGGGCTGACCGTCCGGGCCAAGCAGTTTATCGATGCGACTTACGAAGGCGATCTGCTTGCGCGTGCAGGTGTGTCGTGGCATGCCGGACGGGAAGCGAATGCAGTCTACGGCGAAACGTACAACGGAATCCGGACTCCCGGTCAGGGCGGACACAATTGGCCCACGCGAATTGATCCGTATCGCATCGCCGGTGATCCATCCAGTGGCCTGCTGCCGCGTGTGAATAACGATCCGGGAAAGCCAGGCGACGGTGATGATCGGATCCAGGCGTTCTGTTTCAGGATGTGGCTGACGAAACAGAACCCGCTGCCGTTTCCGAAACCAACAGCTTACGAACCCGAACAATACGAACTGCTGGCTCGGCTGTTTGAATCGGGAGCGAACCCGCGATTCGGGTGGAGTCTCGATACCAATAATCACCATCTCTTCGGCGGCGCCTATTTCATCGACTTTGTGGGTGGAAATTACGGCTGGCCGAATGCGAGCTGGGTCGAGCGGGAGCGCATCTTTCAGGCTCATGCGAATTACCAGATCGGCGTGATGTGGTTTCTGGCCAACAGTGATCGTATTGCCGAGCCGCATCGGTCTGAGATTCAAAAGTGGGGCCTGCCACGCGATGAGTATGTGGACACGAGCGGCTGGACGCATCAGTTGTACATTCGTGAGGGCCGGCGGATGGTCAGCGACTATGTGATGACACAGCACAACTGCGAGGGTCACGAAATGCCTGACGATTCGGTCGGACTCGCGTCGTACAACATGGACTCACACCATTGCCAGATGACCGTCGTGGATGGCGCGGTCCGAAACGAAGGCAACGTCGAAATCCGCGTCGATCCCTATCCAATCTCCTACCGTGCGCTCACGCCCAATCGCGACGAATGCACCAATTTGCTGGTGCCCGTCGCGCTCTCGTCGTCGCATATCGCTTTCGGTTCGATCCGGATGGAGCCGGTCTTCATGCTGCTGGGGCAAAGTGCTGCGACGGCGGCGGCGCAAGCGATTGAAGCCGATGTTGCGGTACAGGATGTGGATTACCAGCAGCTGAGTGAGCGACTGGTCAAGGACGGCCAGATTCTGCAGTACACCGGTCCGCCGAGACGGAGCGACGGCGGACAGACAGGAGTCGATTCCAAAACTCTACCGGGAATCGTCGTTGATAATGAATCTGCCGAACTGTCGGGACCGTGGTCGGTCAACAATGTGACACATCCACGAGTTGGCGACACCTACGTTCACGATGGCAACGCGGCAAAAGGCGAGTGCAATGCCCGATACGTCTTCCAGAATGCAAAGCCCGGTCGTTATGAAATACGCGCTAGTTGGCCGCCAAATTCGAATCGCGCCACGAATGTTCCAATCATCGTTACGTTTGCTGACGGCAAGTCCAAAACGATCACCGTCAATCAAAAGACAAGCGGTAAAGACGGATTCAACTCGCTGGGCACATTCGATTGCGGCGCGTCGGTGATCGTCGAGATTGCGAACAAAGGAACTGACGGTCACGTCATCGCCGATGCCGTGCAGTTGCTTCCTGTTGAGAAAGAGGTGAAGGACGATGAATACCGTGGGGCAGGTTTGCAACCTGACAAAGAAAAGTGGAAGGCGGCAGGTTCCAAACCTGCCCCACCTCCCAATATCTTGCTCATGTTTGCGGACGACCTCGGTTATGAAACTCTGGGTTGTTACGGCGGCAAGGATTTCACGACGCCGCATCTCGATCGGCTGGCATCAGAAGGGATACGATTTAGCCGGGCATACACCAGTCCGGTTTGCACGCCGTCGCGGATGAGCCTCTACACCGGAACTTACGCATCGCGACACGGATATTACAACGTCCTGCCGGTGCATCAGGGCACAAAGCAAGCCGTCAACTTCCGCGACCGCTGGACCACCTATCCACAACTGCTGCGCGAAGCCGGCTATCAGACGTCGGTGACTGGCAAGTGGCAACTTGCGACGCTTGAGTTTCATCCGAACCATTGTCGGGATGCCGGGTTTGACTCGTGGTGCGTCTGGCAAATCTGGCGAAACGGTGCCAAGACGACTCGTTACTGGAATCCCTGTTTCAACCACGACGGTCGCGTGCGCGCGGACATTGCCAGCGACTTCGGTCCTGACGTTCTTGCCGATTACGTCATCGACCAGATGCGGTCGGCGGTTGAGGCGAAGCGGCCGTTCTACATTCACCACAATATGCTGCTGCCCCACTGGCCGATCATCGCAACACCCGATGATAAGGTCGAAGGAAATCCGGGGTCCCTTAGAAGCATGATTGCGTACATGGACAAACTGTGTGGCCGTATTCTCGGCGAAGTGGACCGGCTGGGAATTGCCAATAACACGGTCGTGATCTTCATGGGAGACAACGGAACGGATTCGAAGACTCCGCGACAGACCGATGCCGGCGAGGTGAACGGCGGCAAGACAGACCTCAATGACGCCGGCACACACATTCCGCTGATCGTTCGGCATCCTGGGAAGATCGATGCGGGCATCGTTGCGGACGACCTGATTGACAT
>JABDKS010000186.1 GCA_013002105.1 Pirellulaceae bacterium
CGACATGATTGAGTCGGGCGAATTGGTCGATCGAATCACCAGCGATGATCCTGACATGGTGATGCCCCCGGCACATTCAAAAATTGAACTGACCGAAAAACAAAAGCAAACGATTCAAACTTGGACCGAGCAAGGGGCGGAGTATCAAGGGCATTGGGCGTTTGAACGGTTGCCCGAGTCGGTGGACGTCCCGAAAGTCAGTGATCCCGATTGGTGTCGTGAGACGCTCGATCGGTTCGTCATAGCAAAGCTGGATGACGCACACGTCAAACCCAGTCCCGAGGCATCTGCCTTGCGTTGGCTGCGTCGTGCCACGCTGGACCTAACGGGATTGCCGCCGACGCCGGATCAGATCTCCCGATTTGAATCGGCGGTTGCTGCTCGCGGCCAACAGGCGTACGAAGAATCCATTGATTCACTGCTCAGTTCGTCGGCATTTGGCGAACACATGGCCGTCGCCTGGTTGGACGCCGCACGCTACGCCGATTCTTACGGATACCAAAGTGACAAACTCAATACACAGTGGCCCTACCGAGATTGGGTGGTCGATGCATTCAATCAGAACCTGTCTTACGACAAGTTTCTGACCTGGCAATTAGCTGGCGACCTGCTTGACAATCCCACACGTGACCAATGGGTCGCCACCGCGTTCAATCGTATCCATCGATTAAACAACGAAGGTGGCGCGGTGTTCGAGGAATGGCGTTTGGAGAATGTGGCCGACCGGGTTCACACGTTCGGAACCGCCGTGCTGGGATTAACGATGGAATGTTGCCGGTGCCACGATCACAAGTACGATCCCATTTCTGCGAAAGACTACTACGCCCTGTCTGCGTTCTTCAATTCGATCGACGAAAGTGGTGTTTATGACCGTACCGAGAAAGTTCCCTGCCCGTCAATCTTGCTGCCGACGCCGAAGCAGGAATTGGCATTGGAGGCGGCGAAAACGAAGTTGCGGCAGGCCGAGAAGCGTTATCTGCAAACGGTGAAGAAGGCACGCGAGCGATGGCAGGCATGGACACCTGCTTCGTCAGATGTTTTGGAGATTCCTGATCTTCGTTTGGCACTCGCGTTTGACCGTGACTTTGACAATTCACTCAAAGAGATCTATCACCCGTCACAGTCGGACCGATCTTGGGCACCGATGCCGGAGCTGGTGGAGGTGCATGATTCTCCGCTCGCTCGACTAGACCCTGCGAAGTCCGCTGACGCCGACGAGTCAGAGAAACAACCACCGCGAAGGGCGTTGTCGCTCGATGGTGAACGCGGCGTGACGACACATGGCATCACGCCGTTTGATCGGTGGTTGCCAATGTCGGTGCTGGTGAGCTTGCGAGAAACCAAAAGGTCTCCGCTGCGAAGTCTCATCGCGCATCACACTCGCGGCACGGACTGTGGATACAACGGTTGGGATCTGACCATCGAAGACGGTCACCTGGAATCAAGAATGGCACGAGTTTGGCCGGGGAATGCGATTTCCGTTCGCACCGTGCATCCGATTGACATGAATCAATGGCATCAAGTTGCCGCAACGTATGACGGATCGTCCAACGCAGCTGGTTTAAAGCTTTACCTCAACGGCAAGCAACTCGAAACGACCGTCGTCCGTGACCGGCTAAAGAAGAGCTGCAACGTTATGGTTGACCACGGTGGCGAGTTCGTCGTGGGGCAGCGTTTTCGCGCTCGAGGGCTTGCCGGTGGGTTGATAGACGACGTGCGTGTCTACGAACGAGCGTTAACCGAACTGGAATTGCGAACGCTGGCCGTCGGCGATGTCGATGGAGATGGAGAATCCGACAAGCCAAGTTTTGAGTACTTCACTTCGGCGATCGATCAGCCGTCGCGTCAGGCTTTGACGTCGTTGACCGACGCGCGAGAAGCATTCGTGATGGCGGAAGAAGCCATGAACGAATTGCCAATCATGGAAGAGATGCAGCAACGACGTCCGGCACATCTGTTAGCACGCGGCGAGTATGATGCTCCCAAAAATGATGACACGCTGGTCCAACGCGATACCCTGTCAGGGTTGCCGATTGCCTTTCCAGAGGACGCCCCCAACAACCGGCTAGGATTGGCTCGATGGGTGACCGATCCGGCCCATCCTTTGACGGCGCGGGTTGCCGTGAACCGATTCTGGGGCAACTTCTTCTCGTCCCCGTTGGTCCGCACGCCGGAGAATTTTGGATCACAGGGCGAATTGCCGACGCACCCTGCACTGCTTGATTGGCTCTCGCGGGATTTCGTTCAAAACGGCTGGGACGTCAAACGGCTCTGCAAGCAGATCGTACTTTCGGCGACCTATCGTCAGGACTCTGCCGCGACTGCAGAACAAATCAGTGCCGATCCGGATAATCAATTGTTATCGCGGGGGCCAGCGTACCGTTTGGCGGCGGAACAGATTCGTGACTTGGCACTTGCGGCATCCGGATTATTGAACGACGAGATTGGCGGGCCACCGGTTTCCCCGTATCAACCGGGTGAAGACCTTTGGAAAGAGTCCAACGGAATGTCGCCGCCGTATCAGCAATCAGTCGGCAAGTCTCTCTATCGTCGTTCGCTCTACTCGGTTTGGAAACGTACCGCACCACTTCCCAATATGATGGCGTTTGATTCGACGACGCGCGAGGTCTGTACCGTCAATCGCTCGCGTACCAACACGCCCCTGCAAGCTCTGGTGTTGCTCAATGACGTTCAATTCATCGAAACCGCGCGTGTCATGGCAGAGCAACTGATCCGGAGCGAATCCGACTCGCCCGTAGAAACCGCCTTCATGAAGTTTGCCGGCCGCCGACCGGATGCGACGGAGCAGCAGACGTTACTACAGTTGCTTGCCGACGAGCGGGCCTACTACACAGAGAACCCTGAGGCAGCAAAAAATTTGCTGTCGCTTGGTGAAACGCAAATCAGTTCAGGAGAAGTCGATTCGATTGAGCTTGCCGCGCTAACCAATGTTTGTCAGGCGATCTTGAACCTTGATGTCACCATTTGGAAACGATAAAGCCATGTCACTGGACCCATTTGCCATCAATCGACGGCATTTTTTCAAGAACAGCTGCACCGGAGTCGGTGTTGCGGCGCTCGCAAGTTTGCTCGGTGGTGATCGTGCGACGGCCGCACCGTCGCGCGGAAATTCCGCGGCCGGAACCCACTTTGCGCCGAGGGCGAAACGGATCATCTACTTGTTTCAGTCGGGCGGGCCGGCCCAGCAGGACCTGTTCGATCACAAACCGCTGCTCAACGAGATGAACGGCAAGGAGTTGCCCTCGGAAGTCCGTGGCGAGCAGCGTTTGACCGGTATGTCTGTCAATCAGTCATCGTTGCCGCTGGCCGGATCCCATTTCAAATTCTCCCAGCACGGCCAGTCGGGTGCGTGGCTGAGCGACTTGCTGCCCCATCATCGCAAAATCGTTGACGATGTCTGTTTTGTCAAATCGATGCACACCGAGGCGATCAACCATGATCCGGCGATCACGATGTTTCAAACGGGATCGCAAATTGCAGGCCGGCCATCACTCGGTTCCTGGTTGTCGTACGGCCTAGGCAGCGAGAACAAGGACCTGCCGGCATTCATCGTGTTGGTGTCCGCTGGTCAAGGTGGTCAACCGCTGTACGCTCGGCTGTGGGGAAATGGATTTCTTGATTCCAAATACCAAGGAGTTCAGTTTCGCGGCGGCAGCGATCCGGTGCTGTACTTGTCTAACCCGGAAGGCATTCCCCCGTCTCGACGCCGCGCTCAGCTGGACGCGATCAAGAAGCTCAATCAACATCAGTTCGACAAAGAACTGGATCCTGAGATCGAGTCGCGGATTGCACAGTACGAAATGGCGTTCCGAATGCAGACCAGTGTCCCCGACGCAGCTGATTTTTCGGATGAACCGGATTCGACATTCGAGCTTTACGGAGCAGACGCGAAGAAGCCCGGTACATTCGCGGCGAACTGTTTGTTGGCCCGACGACTAGCCCAACGAGATGTTCGATTCATACAGCTCTACCACCAAGGGTGGGACCAACACTCCAACTTGCCCAAACAAATTCGCGAACAGGCAAAGGAGACCGATCAAGCGTCAGCAGCGTTGGTCACGGATTTGAAACGATTGGGGCTGCTGGACGATACGCTGGTGATATGGGGTGGCGAGTTCGGTCGCACCTCGTACACGCAGGGCGTCTTGACCAACGAGAACTCTGGCCGTGACCACCATCCGCGATGTTTCACAACTTGGATGGCCGGCGGAGGAATCAAACCGGGGATTAGCTACGGAGCGACCGACGAATTCGGTTACAACGTTGTCGAAAATGGTGTGCACGTGCACGATTTCAACGCGACAATCCTGCATTTGATGGGCATCGACCACGAGCGATTGACCTATCGATATCAAGGCCGCCGTTTTCGGTTAACCGACGTCCACGGCGAAGTGCTCGACGACATCATTGCATGATGTCCAACGACGCGATGACGAAGCCATTGCGTTGCAAAGTGTTTCCAGAGCTTCGTCAGAGCCAAGAATGAGATTAGTAGGACAGCGCCACTTTGGAATCAGAACGCTGTGTCTTCCCATCCCGATAGCCGAACGGCGATAGCCGCGGTTCTTGTCGAAGACAACCGGTGCTATCGCCGAATGGTACTTACTTCACTCTCCCGCTGGGAGGTCGTGCGGTTTTCTACTTCATTGCTGACAATATCTTCCTTCGTTGTCCTCGCGGGCAACGCACTAGCGACTTTTGTATCCATTAGCGGCGCAGCTAGCCCTGAAAGGGCGACACATCCTAGCCCAGGGCAACGCCCTGGTTTGCCGACACCATTTCCGCTCGTTTGTTCCCGCCGGTTCATTTGGCGGCGACGCCGCCAAACGAACCGGCGGGAACAAAATGGATGCATCCTGAGTATCCAGGGCGTTGCCCTGGGCTGGAATATTCAACGGTTTCACCGTTGTAGACTTGATTTGCGACGGTGTTGCCGTAAGGGAGTGTGAAGACTGAGCTAAATCAATCCAGTTATTTCGATGCACTTAAAAACCGCACGACCTCCTGGCGGGAGGGTCAATCAGAAATGTGAAGTAAATGCCATTCGGCTATCGCCCATCACCTAATGTAAATCGGCGATATCAGGTTAGGCTATCGCCTGACCCCGTTCCCCGCGTGCGAGTTTCACGGTTGAACTTGCGGCAGTTGCACTCGATTCGGTATGGCGTTCCTTGACAAGCTCGGATGATACTCTTGTCATTGGCCGGATGTGAGATCTTATCGTTCACTGCCAGCCGAGATTGTTGTTCGATCGTGATGAAGGACTCAATGCGTTTCTGTTTGACTCTACTGTTCTTGTTCGCATCAACCTGTTGCCATGCGCAACAAATGACGGCGCAGTCGCTGGATCCGATCGTTTCGCCGCATCGACCAGTTCCCGAAGTTGAACTTTCGCGATTCAAGAAACAGGCACTGCAGAGTCTTTCTCTCTCCAGCGGGTACATGGGTGATGTGGGTGGAAGTGGCCTCAGCAGCACCTTCCTTGATCTGTCGATCGGTTCGGGCATTCCGCTCGGCAGTTTCGATAACATCCTTGGTGTGACGCCTCGATTCCGAGTCGATTGGGTGGACGCGGATGCGAGCCTGGACATTCCCAGCGAACTTTATGAGTTTGAACTTCAGTTTTTCTATCGTCGACCCATTCACGACCGGTTGTCCGCGATGGCCATCGTCTCACCATCGGTGCGCAGTGACCTGAGCACCAGCGAGGACGCCCTCCGCGTTTTTGCATTGGGGCTGTTGAATTGGCAGTGGATCCCCGATCGACTGACGTTATCCGGCGGAGCCGTGTACTTGGGACGAGCGGACATTCCGGTGGTCCCGGCAATCGGCATCGATTGGACGCCCAACCGAATCACAAAGCTCGAATTGCGTTTCCCGACGTCCAAATTCGCCCGTCGACTGGCCAAGGACGGAGGACGAAGCGAAACCTGGGCCTACGTCACGGCGGGATTGGGTGGAAACACGTGGGCCATCACACGTCGCACGATGCAAGCCGACGAAATATCATTGCGATATTTCGACCTCCGTTCGGGAATCGAAAAGATCGTCGATGGCGGCGGAGGCTATTTCGCAGACGCCGGCTACGCATTCAGCCGACGACTGGAATACGAAAGCGATGAGACAGAAACGACGCTCAACGACGCGATCCTGTTCCGCGCCGGATGGAGATACTGAATCGGTATCGTTTCTTGCGACGGGAGTCCGACTCATCAATTCGTGTGGGATCCCCAAATTGCTGATACGTCTTCGGCCAGTAGCGTTAGCAGTGAGTGATCATGTTCATCGTGATCATGTGACGCGTCGTCCTGGTGACCCGCGGCAGTATTCGCTTTGATACCCTGCGCGACCGTTAAGCCGATCCCCAGGAACGTGCTTGTGATACCGCTGAAGAATCCGATTGGATCATCCACCGACAAACCTTCCTCGGGGTCCTCAAAGTCTGTATCCGCCGCAGCGATCGGACTAGGCAGTTGGGATGATGTGATCGTATTTTGCAAATGATTATTTTGCAGATGGTCAATCACCATCAAGATATCACCCGCGGTGGTATGTCCATCGCTGTTGACGTCTGTGAAAAAACGAAACGGCAAGAATGGGTTCGTCAACGTTGCGAAACTGCCGGAGAATGCATTTGCGGCTTCGTCGATCAGCTGATTGATGATCAACAGGATGTCCAGCGATGTGACATCGCCGTCACCATTGACATCTGGCGGCATTTCCTCGTTGTGCGGGTCAATGTCCGAGATGGGCGTTGCCGGCGCACCACTACCCGGGCGCAGGATACTGACGGCATCAATACTCTCGTCAGAAAATCGAACGGAATCACCATCAAAGAAGGCGGCGAATGACCCGCTGGTGTCCGGACCGGTGTTGCCACTGAATCGGAAAACGTCATCATTGTCCCCACGCAGCGTCGGAACGACAAAGTTGCCAATTGTCGTCAGATAAACATCGCCCGAGGAAGCGTCAATGGATGCGCCCGTGACATCTTCGTTACCTTTGGTCATCGCGACATCCGAGCCGTCGAAGTAGAGGGCAAAACCACCCATCGTCGCGTCCAAGACAATTAGATCTTCGTCGAGCCCACTAAGTATTCCGCCTCCTGCTGCATCGACGTTAAAGCGTCCAGTCGTGCTAATGACCAGATCTCCATTGGCCGTCGCACTAATCGCATCGACGTCTTCGTTGTCGACGGTCAGTCCGTAATCGGAACCGTCGAAAACCAGGTCGAATGTTCCCGATGTGTTATCGCCCAAAGAGTTCGGTGTGAACCGAAGCACGTCCGAGTCGTCGACTCGCCCGAGTCCCGGTACGTTGGCACTTCTGCCAAGGCTCAGGTAGATTTCGGTATCATTGACGATGTGGATCGCATCGACGTCCTGCAGGCCACCCAGCCCGACATCGCTGCCGTCGAAATACATCGACCAAGAATCGGTGGTCGTATCGTAGGCAAGAATGTCTGCGTCTTGGAAGGGAATCCCGTCAACAATGCCATTCGTGCTGGAACTGACGTAGATAATCGTGGTCGATTGCGGGGAGACCGTCACCGTGACATCGGCTGTACTTGATTCGTTGTCACCATCGGTAATCGTGTAGGTGAACGTATCGGTTCCCGTGAATCCTGAGCCGGGATCATAGACAACGGACGTGCCATCGGTGGTGACCGTCCCATTAGAGCCTTGAGTCACAGCCGAAATCATCGTTGGCGGATCACCCAGGGTGTCGTTCGCCAGCACGGAGATATTGATTGGCGTGTCTTGAGGTGTCGACGCGCTATCGGGGATCGCGAACGGTAGGCGATTGTCAGAAAAGTATTTTCCAACCAAGTAGGCTTCGACTTGCGACAGATCGGCATTCGTTAGTGCAGTGTCATAAACCAATATCTCTGCCGTCGCCATATCGACGAACGGTGTTCCGTCAATCTCCACTCCAACCGAAATTCCTTCGCCATCCGTTACGTCGGTGTCATAGAAATGTGTTCGTGAATCGATTAACGCCCCGTCTCTGTAGTG
>JABDKS010000195.1 GCA_013002105.1 Pirellulaceae bacterium
GCACAGCTAATCCGGATAACGATTGCGTGCGAAAACCCATCTGATTAATCGCCGATTCGACCTGGCGCACGTTCTCCGGGACGTCCGCTATCACCACTGCCGTGACGCCCTGGTCGCGTTTGCCCAACCCAGTCCAGCAATCCAACGATGCCGGATGGGACAACAAGACTTGACGGTGTGCGGCGACCAATAGGTTCGGGTTCAGTTGTAATTCTTTGTCGGTCGGCTTGCGATACACGCCTGTGATACGCAGCGGGCGAGAACGATAGGCAATGTTGTCAATCGCCGCCGACAGTTGCTGGCGAGCGTCGGGCGGCAGCGATTTCGGTGCATCGGGACCCTGCATCGCCAACGACAGCCTCTCCAATGGTGGATGTCGTGTTGCAACACGTAGGGTGGTCCCCAAGGCGCCCTGGACTTGCTGCTCGGTTTGGATGCCGGCCTGATAGAGCAATAGTTCGCTCACCAAGACACTGTTTTTATCGGGTGTCTCCATCGTGCCCGCCACGATGACTTGGGATACATCGGACGCAGCCGGTGGCAAGCCCTCGACGGACGCTGCAACCCAACGATCCGAAGCGTCGAAGTGCACCGACGCCGAAAATCGCAACTCGGGCCACGACGCGGCGACATGTGGCACCTGACGGAGCTGGTCGACCGCCGCAACGGTCATCGACACGTGTTCTTTTCCACCAACGCCCGCTTCGCGAGCCAATCGGACGCGCCGCTGATCCGTCATCTCTTGCGTAAATCCTGCCCGCCGCGCGGTCTCCGGCGTGACCGCGACCTCTTTGATTCCGCTGTGGACATTGATTTGCAGCAACCGATTGCCCGCGGACAGGCGATGATTCACCGCTTGAATCACTCCCAGGCCGCCCGCCAAACTTGTGAATAGCAGCAGCGATCCCAGCATCACGCCCAGGAGCGTCAATAATGTCCGCAGTTTGTGCTGCAGCAACGCATCGATCGCGTTGCGTAGTAGTTCCAGCCAAGTCATCAGTTAATCAATCGCCCGTCGCTCAACCGGAGCGTTCGATCGGCAACGCGCGATGCGAGCTCTTCATCGTGCGTCACCAAAACCATCGCCGTCTGTTGTTCCTTCGAAAATTGAACCATTTGATCCATCACTTCCCTCGCCGTTTTGGAATCTAGATTCCCGGTCGGTTCATCAGCCAGGATCAAGCTCGGGTTGTTTACCAGCGCACGCGCGACGGCAACACGCTGCTGTTCGCCGCCGGACAATTGCGACGGCCGATGATCTGTGCGATCTTGCAAGCCGACTGCGGCGAGAGCTGCCTGCGCCGGCGGCTGGCGAGATTTCTTGGACCAACCTGCGAAAACGTAAGGTAGCTGCACATTCTGAGATGCAGTCATCGTCGGCATCAAATTGAACGATTGAAATACGATTCCGACTGTCGCCAATCGGTAGGCAGCCAATTCATCACGACTGAGTCCAACGATTTCTTGGTGATCGACGGTAATCGTTCCAGCGGTGGGCCGGTCGAGCCCAGCCAACAGATTCAACAAAGTCGACTTCCCAGATCCTGAACGTCCCAACAACGCCAGACGTTCGCCCTTGCGGATTGAAAACGTGACGTGGTTTAACGCCGATACCGAACCGGATTTTGTCTTGTATACACGTGAAACGTTCGTCAACTGCACGAATGCTCCGGATGATTGGGCGTCCGATACATCGTGGAAACCAGAACCCGCCTGATCAGCATCCATTTTGTTAAAGTTCATACGGGGTACTAAGGAGAAATCGTCATCAGGTGGATGGATCATGTGGCGATCAAGCACGCTTTCAAGGCGGTTAGACAAGATCCCGCAGCGATCGGACGGCCAACGGTTCCTTTGTTGCAAATGGCTCTCCGTACTTTTGGTTGATCAGACGTCCCCAATAAGCGGCATCGTTTTCGATGCGATCGAGCATCGTCGGCGGATCCGTGGGTCTTCCCGTTATAAACTGACTTTCGAACGCCGTGATGGCCTGCCGTTTGCGTTCCCAATAATCGCTGATATCGACAATCCAACTAGGTTGGACAGCCAATCGTAGATGGATGCAAAAGTAGTAATAAATTCGTTCTGGGTGGAATCGTTCGCCGGGCATGTCGGTCTTACTGAGTTTGGCCCAGAACCGCGCTGCTTCGATCAGTTCCGTTGCGACCACGTGATCTGGATGCGCATCCTGCCAATAGGGTGCAAAGATCCACCTTGGTCGTAACATCCGAAAATACCCGGCCAACAACGCGCGGGCTTCTAACGTAGGTTGTAATTCACGATTCACCAGGCCCGCATTACCACGCCACGTCAGCCCAAGGGCAGCGGTGGCTTGATTGGTTTCTGCACGACGAAGCTTTTCGCTGCCGTGCGGCGTCGGTTCACCAGTCGTCAGATCCAAAACACCAATCCGCCAACCTTCGTCGATCATCCGCGCAATGGTGCCGCCCATACCCAGTTCGGCATCATCGGGATGGGGTGCGACGACCAAAAAGTCCAACGGTTCCACCGGACCGATGTCTGCCGGCGATCCAGTGAATACAGGGGTCGGTTTCATAGTGAAATAGTCATCTAGGAAAAGTCACTTCAGCGTCGTCGCGATACAGCATGACCTCTGTCCATCCGTTGGACCAATACCAGGCGAGTGTACTAACGCTGGTAAATCGGCAAATAGTGATATCGGACGCTCAGACTGAGAATAGACAGAGCGGTGGCATAGACGCGCCCCACGTTGCGTTCTTCGCCACTCTGGGCGATCCAACTGCCCTTGGGCTCTTGAATGTCCAGCAGTAACTTTGGAACGATCGCGTCGGCTTTCTCCGCATACTTGCCACCGGCCTGATGCATTCCTTGTGCGTAATAATAAACGCCATAATGAAAAAACCTCTCCTTGGTCCGAGGCGGATTCTGCAGCAACCATTCCGCCGCCCCGCTAACCATCGTCGATTCATATTGACCGCACACTTGCATTGCAAGCAGCCCAGCCGACGTCATGGTGAATGCCGGATGATGGTGTCCCGGCGTATAGCTGAAACCGCCGATATTCGACGACTGGCCGTTGCGTGATTTCGGCGCAGTATAGGAATGCTTTAAATATCGCAGCGCCAACTCGATCGATTCGACCGGGACTTCTAGTCCGTCATTTTTTGCGCTTCGCAACGCCATCAACTGCCATACCGAAACGGACAAGTCCGAATCGGTTGCTGTCGGAGTGTAACGCCATCCGCCTGCCAACGTGCTGGGTTTGCGAACCGCCTGCGCCGCCAAAATCAGCTCAATCGCCTTCTCCAAAGAATCATGAATGCGCATATTCTGTTCCGCACTGGCTCCCATCCCCAGCATCTCGGTCAACATCAATGTGATGATGCCATGACCATACATGCGTGACCCATCGCTATTGCCAAAGTAGCCTTTGCCGTCTTGATGCCGCTTGTCCAGCACAAAATCAATCGCGCGAAACATGACGCGAGATCGTTCGTCGTCCAAGCCTGGTTCGACGCCGACAGACGCCAACGCCATGATTGCCAGTGATGTCATCGCGACATCGTGCCCGCGATCAACAATCGCGCCGCTATCTCGCGAAGCCGATAGGAGGTATTCGATCCCCTTGTCGATTGCGCGATCGATCGCATCGGTCGCGTACAATTCACTTGTTTCGGCTTCCTGAGCGCAAACTCCGCTGCGGTGAAGTGTGCCCAGCGCGATGCCGCTGGCGATTGCCTTGAGCCAAAACCGACGTGCGTGGGTTTGTGTGATGCAATTCATTGTTCCGCCTTGTCGGCTGCGCGTTCGGCGATCGCTCGAAAATAAGCTTCCAACTCGCGACGATACTGCGGCGCGACCTGCGCGGAACGACTTTCTGCAGCATCATCGGTTTTTCGTTCACGCAGTTGCCCCCACTGTCCTAAATCGCCAACGTTAAACTCGGCTAAGATCCCTTCGCCACCGGGCGGCTGACCAGGTCCCGCATTGTCACCCATCGTATCGCCCTTCGGCTCGCCAGGATTCTGTTCGTCCGACTGCTGTGGTTGACCACTTTGACCTGGCTGCCCCTGTCCTAATTGCTGCTGCCGTTGCTTGGCCGATTGCTGTCGCTGCGCATCCAACATCTGTGACAACGTTTGCGACGCATCGGCAGACCGCTGGCCTTGGGCTGCTTGTTGCTGACCGTTGGGTTGGGAATTGGCCTGCGGCGGCTGACTTGGTGTTTGCCCGGCCGAGTCGTCCGACGGTGTTGGCTGGTTACCCTGCTGAGCTTGCATCTGCTGAGCCTGTTTCGCCGCCTCAGCAATGGCTTGATCCAACTCATCTAAGGTTTGTGCCAGTTGCCGAGCGCGGTCCTGTGGTTCACCTTGGCGGCTCGATGGCGGAGCAGGGCTGCCGGCGGCTTGACTTTGCTGCGACTGTGTCGGTTCACCTTGCGATGACTCACTCGATGTCGGATCGCCCTCAGCCCGATCATCCGCTGCTGGATCATTCTGGGCGAGCTGCTCGAGCATCTCGGCTAGTCGCTTTGCGTCTTGGCCGATCTTATCCTGCGCCTGCGATACCTTCTCCGCCGCTTCGCCAGCTTTCGCCGAATCGTCTGCGGCAGCCTCCAGTGCTTTCCGTGCATCCTCGGCGGCCTTGGCTCCATTGTCGTTGATTGCTTGGGCCATCTGATCAAGCTTCTCAGCCAGCGTTTCTTGCCCCAATCGTTCTTCATGCCGCGCGGCGCGTGCTACCTGCTCGGCCGCGTTGTCGACGTCGTCGTTAATTCGTTGCTGCTGATCGGCCAATTGATCCGCTTGTTTTTCAGACGTTTGCAATGGTGACTTCTGATCGATCTGTTTGGCAAGATCGGCCAACTGTTCTTGAATCTCTTTCAATTCCGACGCGGCTTGCTTGGCTGTTTGTTCGGCGAGCTGACCGGCTGGATTGGGGCGGTTGAGTGGTTCCTGGCGTTGCCGCTGCAGCTGTCGTGATTGATCTTCGACCCGCTTGCGAGCTTCCCTGGCAAAATCACGTGTCTTTTCCGCAGCATCTTCAGCCCGCTTGGCAGCTTGCTCGCGTTGTTGTTGCTCTCGCAACTGATCCTTTGCGCCCTGGTTGTTTTCGTCTTTTTTCAATTGATCCTCGGCACGCTGACGCGCGTTCTTTGCATCGCGTTCTTGCCGTTGGGCCTGCTGAATCCGCTGTCCGGCTTCTCGCTCAACACGCGACCAATCCAGCTTGGAACGGTTCATTTCTTGGACCAATCGATTCCGCAACGTCTTCGACTTATTCTCCATGGAGTTTTGCGAGTTCTTGCGAGCACGCTCATCATTGTGGATCTCTTTTTGAGAGGTCTGCTCGGATTGTTTCTGCGCCTGCTGGGTTGCCTTGGCGACGTTTTCTACTGCCTTCTTCATTTCGGCCGCAGCCTTTTGCATTTCGTCGGCCAACGCATCTTTGCCGCCGAGTTTCTTGACCTGCTCTCCCGCTTTCACCAGGTCTTCGCGTGCTTTTTCCAGCAACTCGCGTGTCTTGGGGTCATTGGCCCAGCCCGCGGCATCCCGCGATGTGGGCAACAGATGGTTCTGAACGGCATCGGCGCGCCGAGTCAATTCGTTCAACGCTTGTGCCGTTCGCCGTTTTTCTTCTTCCAATGCTGGGTCGGTTCTTTCCAGACTCTGATTGAGCGACCGCTCGTCCTTTGCAGCTTGCTCCAAAGTCGTCTGTGCCGATTCGGCTGCGTCCTCCGAAATCTCGGACAACTCCTCCTGCATGGGCTGATTGGTTTTCAGCTCGCGTTCAAGTTGTTGGAGCAAATCTTCGGGTGACATGTTGGCGGCACTGGCCATCTGCTCTGCTTCGTCGTACCGCTCTTGCAAATCCTGCGCGATTTGCAATTCCCGCTCCGCCTCACGAAGCTGCTGCCGTGATTCGGACACATCCTGACCGTTTTCGGCCCGTTCAAAGTGGTCGGCGGTTTGCTCAAGCGTCTGGGCGAGTTTTTCGAGAGCCTGCTCGGCTTTCTCTAATGATTCACTTCGGTCAGCTTCATCGGCCGCGTTGGAAGCGTTTTCCATCTCCGTTTCAGCTTGATCGACGGCGTCCTTGACCGCCGCTGCTGCCGCATCGGCATCGCGGGCCAGCTCTCGTTCTTGGTCGTCAGTGATGTCGCTCGTGTTTGCCTTATCGATCAACAAATCCACCGTTTCCCTGGCCGCTTGCTCGGCTTCCTGCTGTTGTTCGTCCAAATGGTCGGTGGTCTCCTGCGATGCATCGGAACGTTCTTCGGTGCGCTGCTGAGCCTGCTGGGCTTTGGCAGCCGCTTGGCGAGCTTGTTCGGGCAGCGTCAGCACGTATCGCTGGATCATTTCTCGGGCTGCCAATACGTTGGGTTGTAGCGCGCCGAGGCCATCCTCCAGTTGGCGGTTCAGTTTCGACAACGGAACTTCAGCCGAAACCGGTTCGGCTTTATCCCAGCGCCGGCGGCTGATTCGCTCCTTGGCGGCATTGTGATCGCCGTTGTAGCGCGTTTGGTCCAACGTCTCGAGCAGCGAGTTCCAGTCCAGTTTGGACTCCTGTAGATGCCGAACTGGCCATTCGAATGCGAGCGAGAAACGGTCCATCCAGATTGAGTTCTCTAGCCTCGATTCTGGCGTATCGTCAACGCTCCGCTCCGCTTCGATCAAAGACAACAATTCGAATTGGCAAAGATTTGCTTCATGAATCGCCTCCAAAATCTGAATCGCATTGGACAAATTGCGATGGACGTCATTAGCCGACTCGTCGCGATAAGGCTGATAGCCTTCCTGATTGACGTTTTCGATCGCGCGTCGAAGCAAATTCAAATCGGCCGCGAAGTTCAAATCGACTCGCGGACGACGACGATGCAGATCTGATTCTCCGCCCAAGCGCGTGACCAATTGCGAAAGTTGCCGCGTATATGTCTGGCCGTGATACTTCGCGTCCAAATTCGCTTCGGCCACCGCGCTTGCATCCCCTGCCTTGGTCGCCTTTTCACGTGCCGCCTGAGCAGAGCTTCCGTGACGCTGAACTTGGTCGACCAAGTCACGATAGGGACTCAGATTTCGACGCAGATCGCGATAGGCTTCGTTGTACAGTTGCGACAACCGACCGTCGGACAACGCCGTCCCAATTTTCTGTTGTAGTTCCGATTCAAATCGACGAATCGTTTCACGGTACTGTTTTTCGGCAGGTGAGTCTTCGATGGTACGTTGCAGCAAAACCGTCCAACGTTCTGCCCAACGTCGCCAGCCCTCACCCTCGAAGTGATTTTTGGTCGAATCCAGTATTACATCGCCGTGCTTGCTGACCAGATCGTCGATTGTTTGGATTCGCCCAAGCGTGACGTACATATGTCTGCCAAAACGCTCGACCGGCACACCACCACTTTCGCTGGTCAATACGCGCAAGCTGCGCCGAAGCGCCACAGCATCCCGCGCCACTCCCAACGACAACGCTTGCGAGACCAACCCGCGAGCCAGCGAATCCACCCTGCCTGCCTGGTGCCCCGTCCGCTGAGCCTCGTAGGAGAGTTGTTTTGCCAATCGTTGTCGCTGCGTTTTCCAAGCATCATGTTCGGTCGACAAAACAGTCGTCAACTCTTGGTTCAACAAATCCAGATCGGTATCCATCGCCAAGATCGAACGAGCGAGCAACTCCAGCGAATTGGTTTGTGAAACGTTTCCACTCAGCTCCATCGCGACGGCCAAATCGTCAAGCAATTTCGACGTCGACTGATGAAACGGCTCGTACTTTTCTGCAGTCCCTTCCAGTGTGGCAAGCTGGTTTTCCGCGCCGGCGGTTTTCAACTGATCAGAAATCTCAAGGGCGGATTTCGACCACTCGATGACCTGGGAGGCGAGGCCATGCAGCGCATCAATCGGATGATGCCGGTCTGCTTGGAAACCGTCTTCGGCTATTAACAAATCGATCCACTTGGATTCACCACGGCTGCCGCGTCGGTCGATCGCGACAAACCTTGTTTGTATGACGTCACCACCGGACAACTTGGGAGTCTCTTTGCCGTCGCCGAGGCGTCGAATCAAGTCCCACTGCCATTGCGGATTCATTTCTCGAGCTGGCTGAGATACTGGAACGCGGGAATCTTGGACCTGGCCACCGTTGATTCGGAACTCGTGATAAATCCGATCGACCGGCAAGTCATCCTTGGTCACGCCCGACAATTCGAGTACCGCTAGCGGCGAAACCAATGCCATGTCGACCATCTGGCTGGACCACCGCGCCACTGGCGGCGTATCAATCACAGGCGTGACGGTGTAGGTCGCGCTGAAAGGGTTGTTCAATCCCGACTTTACGCTCGTCGCATCCACTTGGTACTGACAAGCGGTCTTGATCGGAATCGAAGCGGCGAATTCGAGACCCGACTGATCGAGTGGTTGCATTTCGATTTCGGCGCCGCCGTTACCAAATCGCACCATCGCATTTTGCACCGGCTCGTCGAATCGGACAGAAATCTCGCCCATCGTGCCGACGATCGCTTGCAGATCCCCATGATCGTCTTCCTCGACACGGTCGGACAACTTCGCGTAACTCGGGAACACGTAGCGTTTGGTAAACATGGCGACGCGAGGACGTGGTAACGGCGTCAACTCGTGCCACAACGTGATCGCATCACCCGCGTGGATCTGGTACTGAACCGGAACCGTCCCCACCGACAGATTTCCCGCGAATAGATCGCCAGTTTGCAAAAGTCCTGATGGCGAATCTACTTCACCGTCAGCACCGCTCGCGACAGTCGATTCGGGACGTACACGAGGCGACATGATGGTTTCACCACTGACACCGTCATCAGTCCGCCAATGCATCACCACATCATTGGCCGGCTCGCCACTGATTTTGACGACGACCCCTACCGCGTCGCCTTCGGCAACATAGCCGCTGGCTGGCGAAGGTTCGATGATATCGACTTGCGTACGTGAGGCACGCTGGATCGGTGCACCCGGCAACATGGCTCGCGCGAATCGTCGGCCAAACTGCATCGACGGGATTAACATCAAGATCACGCAAATCGCTGCAACGCCGACGCCGGTGGAAAGCCAGCGTTGTATCAATCCTACGGGCAAGAGTCGGCCAACGTCCAATGCAGAAATCCGGCGCGCGACACGGCCTTGCAGTCGCTCACGAAAGACGGGCGACCCGTTGGCATCATTTGGATCGGCCAACTCGACAGCCGAAAGCAAATCGTCACGCAAATTCGGAGCCGCTGTCTGCATCTGCCGCGCCAAACGGCGCGGATCGTGGCTACGAAACTCGTTCAACCCGAAATGCCAAACGGCAAAAACCGTGGCGGCATAGCCGACTGCGCTGAGGCCCCACCGAACCGCCGCCGACAGCAACCAAAAGTAATCGCAGATCGCTACCACCGTCATCGCCGCGACGAATACGATCACACCGGCGGCAATCGATCGCAACAGCAACAACCACCGCCGGCGGCGGTCAAAGTACACGAGCGATTGCTGGGTAATCGGATCTAGATTTAGTCCCGGTCCGATCTCAGAGCTGTATGACGCCATCGTTTACACCAATCCTGATCGTTTACGTAACCACCACTCGACTGCCAGCAAAGCCATCACGGCCCAAAACCAGTAATACGATTGCCAAAGCAAAATATCTGATTCAACAACCGTCCCGCTGGACAGCGGTTTGATCTGTTCCAACAACTGCGACGCGGCCGACTCGTGGACGTAGGTCCCAC
>JABDKS010000196.1 GCA_013002105.1 Pirellulaceae bacterium
GTCGGGCAACACGTCTTTTCTGTCGTCATTCTTGACCACCAATTGCCTGATGCCACGGCGGATGACTTTCTGCCCGAACTCAAGCGGCTGATTCCCGATTCCGAAGTCATCGTGGTCACAGGATACGCCGAAGTCGAGAGCACAATCGCAGCTCTGCAAAACGGCGCCGCAGACTACATCGTCAAGCCGATTAACCCGGACGTGCTGCGCAAACGGGTTAAACGGATCGTTGATTTGCGACGCATCGAAAGTCAGTGGCATCACGAACAGCGCTTTTCCGAACAAATTCTCGACACGGTCGAAGCACTGATTCTGGTTCTAGACTTAAACGCAAAAATCGTGCGGATCAATCCCTACTTTCAAAGACTGACCGGCTGGACGCTGGACGAAGTTCAGGGCAAAGATTGGTTTGATGTGTTCATTCCCGAATCGGACAAGGTCTGGCTGCGTGAGGTGTTCATGAAAACGGCCGCCGACATTCAGAATTCTGGTGTCGTCAACAAGATCATTACCAAATCGGGACGCGAGCTGCAGATTCGTTGGTCCAACACGACCTTGATAGAGGACTCGGGGACCGTCAAAGCCGTATTGGCAGCCGGCGTCGATATCACCGACTTGCTATCGTCGCAAAAACGCGAAATGCAATCGAAACGACTCGCCGCCATTGGCGAAACGATGGCGGCATTGTCGCACGAAAGCCGCAATGCGTTGCAACGCATTTTGGCGGGTGTCGAAATGCTCAGTTGCGAGATCAAACAAGACTCACCCGCGTTTGGCGATCTGCAGATGATCAAACGTGCCACGAGCGACCTGAACGAATTGCTCGAGGAAGTGCGGTCGTACGGCGGCCCCATCCAACTGCATGTTGAACCCACCACGCTATCGAAGTTGGCACAGCGAGCCTGGAAACACCTCGATCGCGTCCACGGGCCGCGAGACGCCAGGATGGTCGAGCATTTTTTGGAATCGAATTCCTTGCTGACTGTCGACGTGATGCGAATGGAACAGGTATTTCGGAACCTGTTCGAAAACGCGTTGGATGCTTGTAGCGATCCCGTTAAGATCGAAATTTCGTGCCAGTTTCCCGATCAGGACTCCATTCAAATCCTGGTTCATGACAATGGCCCAGGCCTGGACCACGAACAACACGAAAAATTGTTCGAGCCGTTCTATACGACCAAGAGCGCCGGAACCGGCTTGGGAATGTCGATTTGCAGACGGATCATCGAAGCACATCGAGGAAGCATTTCGGTTGGCCCGTCCACCGCGGGGACAACAATCGTGATCGAAATCCCACGCGTGGTCTCATGATTCGTCTTCCGGTTTCCAGTTTCCCGTTTTCCTGTCTCCCTGCCGCTGCTGAATCAACACGGGTCTCAATATCGTGGAATTGAATCGTCAAGCACTGCTGGCCGCTATTTTAGATACCGCGGTCGATGCCATCATCGTCATCGATGGCGATGGCATCATGCAGTCGGTCAATCCCGCCACGCAAACGATGTTTGGGTACGAGCCCGGCGAAATGATTGGACAGAATGTCAAAATGCTGATGCCGTCACCCGATCGACAACAGCACGACGGGTACCTGACCAAGTATCACAAGACACGAGATCCAAAAATCATCGGTATCGGTCGCGAAGTCATCGCGCAGAAAAAAGATGGCAGCCAGTTTCCTGTTCACCTGGCGGTCAGCGAAAGTGACGTCGGCGACCAAAAGCTGTTTACCGGAATTGTCCGAGACATCACGCCGCTGAAGCAAGCTGAACAGCGTTTGGCGAAGGTGAACGAGGAACTGGAATTACGAATCGAAGAACGCACGCAGGAATTGCAAGATGCGCAAGCCGATTTGCTGAAGGCCGAAAAGCTGGCGACACTCGGACAAGTCTCCGGTGGGATCGCTCACGAGATCCGTAATCCGCTCAATGTGATCAAGTCGTCCGCGTACTTTCTTTTGAACGCCGACAGCCCTCATCCCGAGAAAGTGCGTGAACACTTGCAGCGGATCGATCGCCAAAGCGCTATGATCGACGACGTTGTGACGGCGTTGTGCGACATGGCCGGCATGCCCCACCCGGATCTGCGAATTACGGACCTTGGCAAACTTGTTCTCTCGGTCGCTAACAGTGTGAGCATTGACCCATCGATCACACTGCAAGCCAGCATTGCCGATCACTTGCCGCCGGTCATGGCTGATCGAGGACAACTGCTGATCGTATTCCGCAACCTGATACGCAACGCGTGCGATGCAATGCCTAACGGCGGCACACTAGCGATCACGGCATCTCGCTCGCCAACGCGTATCATCATACATGTCGCCGACGATGGGACGGGAATCCCACTTGAACAACTTGCGCGTATCGCCGAACCGCTTTACACAACCAAAGCACGCGGCATGGGACTCGGATTGGCAATCTCCAAAACGATTGTCGAAAAGAATGGTGGTGAATTGACCGTCGAAAGCGAACTCGGCGAAGGAACCACCTTCTCGGTTGCCCTTCCCATCGCGGACGAATCGCACGAATAATCTGGCATCGTCCAATCTGGCATCGTGGCTCGGCTACCGACATCCTGCGATCTATTTTTTGGGAAACAGATTCACGATGGATCGGTAGGTGGCCCGATCGAATTGCCCGCGACGGGGTAGAAATAGAAACACGTATTTCTCCGGCACGATCATCAGCCCTCGTGGCGTTTGATAGTGCTTGATCTGTTCACGTTGCCAACGCAATGTCACATCGTCTGCTCGGACAATCCACTCATCCGGTTCGACTTGGATCGTCACGACAGCTCCGGCGACCAACGAACATTCACGCATCCGCTGCTGAGTCTTTCGTTTTGGTTCGCGAATCACTGCGCCGTAGGAAAGTGCTGAAATCGCCAACAAGACGGGCATGATCAATAACGCCCACACCGGTCCAAAAAACATGACAGCATACGAAAAGACGACCAGACTGACAGCGATCATCACCAGCGAAACCACAACGACAGGATAGGGCCGGCAGCGAATCAAGTGATGCGATTGCCCATGATTTAGATTTCGCTCCGTCAATTGGAACACAATCGATTCAACCGGCGGAACATCAACCAACTCCGACAGCGTATCGGGTGGTTGATACGGATTGATCGATGCGGTACTTGAATGATCGGATCGCGAGCGTTTCGATTCGGTCATGGTTTCCCGTCAGTCAAGCTCTCGAGCATTTTTACTTAATACGTGGATCAATCGTAGGCCAGGACCTGTCCTGGCACAGCTGCGCCAGGACAGGTCCTGGCCTACGAGAAAACTAAAATCGCTCTAAAACAAATCAAAATGTCCTTGGTCAAGCCCGAACCTCCAGTCGCAACCGTACTGGACGTGGCGACGAGTCCGAGGCTCGCACCAACTTCAGAGGACTCGTTACCTCGCCCACTACCTAAACTCCAATTTCGATGAAGCACCCGTTCGCGTCGATGAGCTTTGCGACGTCCAACACCCTGCCTTATGACAGTTTCACTATACCGCTGTATCTTGAATCGCTGTGTCTTCGATCACGGGTAACCCCAGTCGCGGCTGTGCATCGCAGATGGCCGCCGCAACCGCTCGTGCGGAGACGACGCCGGTTTCCAATAGAGGTATCCCCGGTGCTGCCCAAGATCCCGCAAACCAAATTCGACGGCCGGGCTGTCGGTTCATCTCATGGATTCGCTGGACCGCTTTCTGAGACTCGGCAGTCACAATGGGACGCTGCAACGTGATCCTGCGAATCACCTTCGCGGGGTCTGGATCGATGATGGGGTTGATACTCTGAAACACATCGTGGTCAATCGTCCATTCTGCATGGAATCGATTCATCCAAACGGTACAGGTCGCTGCGGATGACTGCGCATCAGACAACATGTTAAATGCCGACCAATCCGATCTGCTGCACGGCATCAACTGACGATCGCGATGAACCACGACCTGCACCGTCTGGTAATCGATGCTCTGTAAGACGCGAAGGTCGGTGGTACGGATCTCGGGCAACAAGCGAATCGCAGTATTAGCCTGGGTTGCCAAAACCACGTGGTCGAAACGTTCTTCGGCGGCACGGTCAAACGCCACGTCGACGCCACCGTCACGCGCAACGACCGACTGCACACGGCAATCCAATCGTATGTCGGTCAGCGATCCGGTGAGTCGATTGGCAACATCGTTCGCCGTGTGCCGAATCCGTCGCAGTGATACTTGCCGAGTCAATCGGTCGAGGGTTTCGAGTACGATCCGAGCCGGGTAGCGATCCAGATTTGAATAACTGCAGGTGCACACGGTCGATGAGAGCGTCGGATACAGAAACCGACGCACGAAAGAATCCGGATAGTCACGTCGTGCCAGATAATCGGCGAACGACTCTTCATCATCGATCCCGTCGGCCAGATCACGTCGGCCTTCGGTCATCAACCGTCCAGACAGAGCAACCATTCTGGTCGATTCCAAGAACCGTCGATCCAACGCCGGCCGATGGGCAACACGAAATCGGAGATAACACGATCGCTGAGTACCCCCGTCGTCACAGATGCGAGAGAATGACTGCGATGCATCCACCGCGACATGCTCGATAGCCAAATCGTCGTACAGTCGTGTCAATGTTGGCC
>JABDKS010000213.1 GCA_013002105.1 Pirellulaceae bacterium
AGGGTCATGTGATAGAACTGCGTTGGATCATATCCAAGAGAGATCGATTCGACGAGGGGCGCCCGAAAGTCGTGCGTCATCGGTTCAGAATATCGCCCTCGAGGTGAATTCCCACCAGCGGGGTCACGCGGCTGGCGGTCTCCAAATCGCGGATCGCAGAATGCGAATCGCCTACCTGATGACAGTCCAGGGCTGTCGACGGCGTGATACTGATGGCGCGTTTCTCGGTGACCTTGGCCGGCCACGGCAGGAGCCTGGACACCATCAAACCGCTCGCTGTTGGCCAGGGGCTTTGAAATCTCGATCAGGTGTCAATCAGATCGTCCGAGGAGATGATAGGCACGGCGTTTTCTTCGGTCTCCGTCTTCTCACGCCAAGGTTTGCCGGCCTCATAGCTCTTCAGTTCGTCTTCGAGCTGGCTGATTTGCTCGTGTTCTTCGTCACGTCCCATTTCGACGCACTTCTTACTCCACTGGATCGCCTTTTCGAAATCGCCGGTTTCGGCGTAGGCAGCGGCCAGCGTGCTGAGAATATGTGCTTCCTTTTCTTCGCTCAACTCGACGGCTCGCTCGGCCAATTCAACAGCCCGTTTTCCATTGCGCAGTGAATCGTCGGGCGATGTCGCGAGAACCCAGGCAAAGTTATTGAGAATACCTGTCAAATCGAACTCTTCGTCTTCGTCGCTCTCGTCAGCCGATTTAATCGCACGTTCGTAATCGACAATCGCTTCTTTGTGCTCTCCGACGGCCAGCAACGCGTCGCCTCGGCTTCGCAGCACCGACACATTTTTGGGGTCACGGTCGAGCACATTCGAAAGAACTTCGATTGCTTTTCGAGGTCGATCATCGGACAGATACAAATTGGCGAGTTGGATTTGTCGGACAACGTTTTCGGGATCACGGTCCACCAACAACTGCATGTCGTTGATCGCATCGGCCATTCGGCCTTCTTCGATTGCGATCAAACACCGCACAAAGACGGCTTGGTCGACTTGTTCCAACTGGGGTGCCAGACGCGTCGCTGCTCTCAGGTCGTCTTTGGCGGACTTGACATCTTTGCGCGACAGTGCGATTTCCGCACGTTGCAACAACGACATGGGGTCGCGTGGTTGCATGGCAAGCGCCTTATTCAAATCGGCCAACGCCTCTTCCTCTTTGCCCTCCATGCGATACAAGATGGCACGCATCCGATAGAGGCCTTCGGACGGTTTCGCTTCGAGCGTTTTGGTGATCAATGACAACGCGGCTTCCACGCGGTTCATTTCTACCAATTGCCGCACTGCCGTTTCCGCGACGCGTTGATTGGTCGGATCCTCGGCAAGGATGCTTTCGAGGTCTTCGATTGCACCGTCGACATCCTTTTGTCGCAGACGCAATGCAGCGCGTGCTTGGCGGGCTTCCATGTTTTCGGGATCCGTCTTGACCGCGGCATTCAAGTCAGCCATCCGCTCTTCGTCCTGGTCGTCGTCGTAGGTCAACGACCGCAGCACGTAGGCTTGGCTTTGTTCGGTGGGGCGATCGGCCAGCAATTCAATCGCTTTGCTGGTGGCCGCTGTGATCGCATCCTTGTCGCCGTCGGGCAGGAGATTCAAACGCGCGATCAACAAATAGGCTTCGACCAACGTCGGGTCGTATTTGACGGCATCCTGCAGCACTTCAAATGCTTCGTCCCGCAGTTTGGCTTGGGCACGTCCGCGGCTTCGCATCATTTCGCCGGCCAAACTCTGACTTCGCTGCAGCAGCACCGATCCGAGCATTTTCTTGGCAAATGACTCGTTCTCGTCGCTGAGGCCTTTGGCGAGTGCGGATTCCAGTAAAGCGCCGACCGCTTCGAGCTCTTTCATCGTGTCGGCATCGATCCGCGCGATCACGGCTTCGTCCAAATCGCCTTGTCCCGGATCGATCTTGGGTTTGTCATCCGTGGCTGGGGCGGCCGCCTGGGTTTGCTCCAGCACGGGCGGGGCACCGTTTTGGGCATCGTCTTGGGCGTGGGCCGGGGTTTCCAGCAGCGGCGTGACGCAAAGCAGTAGCACGGCACCGACGGCGGCCAGACGGGGTGCCCGATAGACAAGGCGGTCAACAAGGCGGCTCGGCATGATTTTGGGCTCGTCGAAGTTGTTTGAAGGTGTCGTTTGACGGTGGGAGTGTAATTCACCCGCTTCGACCATTATGGCGACTTCGACGCAAGCTGCGTAGTCAAGCTTGGGAGGGATTGGCGTTTTTGGCGGGATATCCGCGGTGAAAAAAAATAGGGCATGCCGGTCTGAGACCGGCATGCCCTGCTTTGAGTCCAATCATGGTCGGCTGCGACGATCGATCGGTCAGCCAACGAACAGTCACTGAGCGTGGATTACGCCGTCACTTCTTCGCCTTTGAGTTCCTTCAACCGGGCTTCCAGTTCTTCATTGCGTGCTTTGAGCGTTGTCAGTTGGTCGTAGACCACGTTGAAGTCCGACGCTGCTTCGGACCAGAAGTCGCCGTCACGGAACTTGATTCGTGAGCCTTCGCCACCCTGAGCCAATTCGGCCAGGACGGTACGCAGGCGGTACATCGGTCCAGCAAAGCGATTACTGAGTTTCAGAGTGTCACGGACGAATACCGGCATCAAGATCAGCATCACGCAAAACAATGGTGCTTGGATCGACACCGATGCCTTGAGTGAGTCGATAAACGACTGCTGTCCGGCCGCGATCAGCAGACGAACCATCAAACTAATCGCAAACAAGCAAGACAGCAGCAGGAACCAGTGAGTCAGAACACGGACTGCAAGCGACCATTGGACTTGCGGGTCGACAAGGATGCGTGTGCGTTTGGACATGTTTCAAAGCCGGTGAGAAGGTTAATTCGGTGTTCGGGTTGTGGCAGGCGACGGGAAGCCGGTGGAAGGTTGACGCGGGCCCAGATTGGTGGAACCTGCGACCACCATCGGTGAAACCTGACGGTCTACGCTTTAAAGCTAGCTTGCGTTTAGCAGCAAGGCGTTTGTCGGTATGCGTCGATGGTCCAAACCGCCGCAGGCAAGGTTTCGTCGATCGGAATAATCGTCAAATTCGCGCCATCAGTTTTCACATTTCGATCACAACCGTGGCCCAGGGCGGTCCAGATCGCCCTGTTGTGCCGAATATACGATCCGTAGGGAAATTGCATTCGATGCGTACGTTGATTCAACGGATACATCTGGCGAACGTACCTGCCGCGACCAGAGGACCGATGAGGTGTCGACGTGGACAGACCCACAGGCGTCAGCACGACGGAAATTCGGTCGTTTTGGGAGGCTGGACGAAGGATTACAGACGCGAAAGCAAATGAACGGAATCATGCGAATCAACAAATCGTTGCGAACGAAGAAGAAGAAAACGCCCCGTTGTCTCTTGGCTGTCTTGGCTGCCGTGACCGTTGTTTCACAAGCCGGAAACACCCTCGCCATCGAACCCTTGCAAAGAATTGGGCGGACATACGGATTCGGTTGGGGCGACGGTTATCACGCCTGTCAAAAATCAAAGATGGGCCCGATGGCGGATCGACCGCCAAGATCCTACGCCGATCTGTATGGAGAACGAAGTTCGACGGCGCTCGGCCACGGAATCTTGGCAGATGGCCCGCTTCGCCAACGCGTGTTCGCGCCAGCGTCAGCTTCGATGAATGCGGACCACGGCCGCCGGGGTGTCAACCGGGCGTCCTTTAGCCTGTACGATCGATTCGACGCGTCCGCGATGACGCGCAGCGGCGGAATCAATTGCGATTGTGCTGGCCCCTGTGATTGCGGCAATCAGCTCGATCAGTCTGGCCGCTGTGA
>JABDKS010000219.1 GCA_013002105.1 Pirellulaceae bacterium
CCGTCCGCAGCGGTCTAGTACAGTCCAGGATTGGGGTGATTCGAATTGACGAAAGCGGCATGCTATCGCAGTTTGTGCGTTCGTCTGCTTAGCGCGACATTTTGTTGATCGGCCGGTATACTGAGTCCATTATCACTTGATCGCCGTGGGCAAGGCAGATTGCCCCACCGCGGTGATCGTTCGGCAATGATTTTGCGACGTTGTTCATGAATTATCTCGTTCTTTTTCTCGCTGCCGCTTTGAGTCTCGTTCTGAGTGGATTGCTCTATTGGCGGTACAAGACAATCGCGGGTGCCATTGGGTCGTTTGTTTTGATCGTTGGCGGTATCGCACTAGTGCTACCGTGGGATCTCGAGCAGCCGATCACCGATGACAGCGGGGTCGTGACGGGGGCAGACGACTCGGGTCGATTGCAGCCTCAGGCGGATTCAAGCCCTGAGGCAATGACCATTCGACAGGCCGCCATCACCCAAAAGGAATTGGAAGAATTTCGGCCGATCGAAGTGCATTCTCATGGGTTTGTTGGTTCCGATGCCTGCAAGGAATGCCATGCCAACAACCACGCCAGTTGGGATGCGTCCTATCACTCCAAGATGACTCAGGTCGCCGAACCAGAAAACGTACTGGGTAATTTCGACAACATTCGTATCACCCACAAAGACAAGCAGTATTTTCTTGGCAAGACAGACGAGGCTTGCGTCGTCAACATGCCCGATCTGACACCGGGAGCCGCGCCGGGGCAGCGATTGACCGCTCCCATCGTGATGACGACCGGTTCGCACCATATGCAGGTCTACTGGTTTGCAACCGGCAAAGGCAGGATGACCGGAATGTTACCGCTGGTGCACTTGAACGAAACCAACGAATGGATTCCGCGCGAGTCCGCATTCTTGGTTTCACACCCCGAAGTCAGTTTCGAAACCGGGCGTTGGAATGCGGCGTGTAGCAACTGCCATTCGACTCACCGAAAGACCAGACAGGCCAATACCGGCAAATGGGACACGCACGTCGGCGAGTTTGGAATCTCCTGTGAAGCCTGTCATGGGCCCGGTGAAGACCACATCGGATACCACCGCGACCTATCTGGCCCGTCGATCGATTCGAGCGCTGATTCAGACGCGGAGCCGCAAATCCCGCGAAAATTCGAGTCCGACCCGATTGCCAATCCCGAGAATCTGAGCAAAGTTCGCTCCGCACAGGTCTGCGGCCAGTGCCATTCGTTGATGGACCATCTGGTCTACGACGAAGACTTTCAAATCAACGGGCACAAGTATCGTCCTGGCAAAGACTTGCTCGAAACCCACATGATCCTGGACCGCAATTCGCCCGAATACAAAACGGCAGCCGAAGCGTATGGGTTTGAGGATTTAGAGACGATGCTGAACCAAACCTTCTATCCCGACGGAATGGTGCGGGTTTCCGGTCGCGAATACAACGGATTAACGCAATCGGCTTGTTACATCAACGGCGAAATGACTTGTCTGTCCTGCCACAAAATGCACAAGGACGATTCGGACTCTCGAACATTGAAGGAATGGGCCAACGATCAATTGCAGCCTGATGCTTTGGGTAACAAAGGTTGTACACAGTGCCATGACGCGGATGACTATTCAACGGCACACACGCATCACGAAGTCGGATCCACCGGATCGAGTTGTTACAACTGCCATATGCCTCACACCGCGTATGGCTTGCTGAAGGCGATTCGAAATCACACAATTAGCAGCCCTGATGTCGGCAAGGATGTGGCTGCACAAAGACCCAACGCCTGCAATCTGTGCCACCTGGATAGGACGCTCGAGTGGTCGGCCGATCACTTAAACGAGTGGTACGACATCGAGAAACCGGAGCTCGACAAGGATGAAAAATCGGTCGCCGGTTCTCTGTTGTGGCTGCTGCGTGGAAACGCGGCTGAGCGAGCGCTCGCTGCTTATGCGATGGGCTGGGAAACGGCCCAAGCGGTCTCTGGCGAAGACTGGCAACTGCCATTCTTAGCCGCACTACTGGATGACGAGTACGACGCGATTCGTTTGATTGCACGGCGATCACTGAAATCACTCCCCGGCCTGAAGTCTTTGAAATTCGACGTGGTGCGTTCAACCACCATCGATGATCGACAAGAGGTCGCCACGATCTTGTTCGAACGGTGGCTCGCCGCGACGGCTGGAACTCGCAAAGATCGCCCGGAAATCTTGATCGACAAGGAAAACGGCTACGACGCGCAGCGCGTGGATGATCTCTTAGAACAGCGCGACAACACGCCGATTATTTTGATCGAGTGATCCAATGCATGGCCGCAACAGTCGGCACGCAGGAAAGGTCCCCGGCCTACAAAGTCTCCAACAACGCAAGCTGGAAAGCGGCGCTTTTTAATAGCCGATTGGGCGATAGCCCCAGTTGTTTTGGCAACCAACCACCGCTGGCGCCGTGCGGCTATCGGGACGGGAAAACAATGCGTTCTGATTCCAAAGACGCGCTGCGCAGCTCGAGCAATCTTATTTTTCTCGTAGGCCAGGACCTATCCTGGCACAGTCGCGCCAGGATAGGTCCCGGCCTACGATTGATCCCACGCATTAAGTAAGAATGCTCTAGTGAGCGATCTCCGGCCAGTACTCGTCCTCGAATGCGTCGGGTTCGTGGAAGTCCGGGCTATTGTCCAAGTCGTGACACTTCATACAGTGCTCACGAGCCTTGTCGTAGGAGAGTTGCATCCCCTTTCGCAACGCTTCTTTGTCCGCATCCGAGACTCCTGATCCATCGGTCTCTGCTTGACTGTGTCCCGAACCTGGACCGTGACAGTTTTCGCATCCGTTACCCAACAAGTGGTTGCTGGCCGCCAGACTCTCGTACCCCGATTCGTACGGGTGGTAATGCTCGGGACTCCAACCTGTCACGTGACAACTGAGACATTCAGGGTCAAAGTGTCGCGGCACATCACCGCGGTCCTCCGGCGGTGACACGATGCTGTCGGTCGCGTGGGCGTGCCCCGATCCGGACCAGACATCAAAGGCATCTTCGTGGCACTTGGCGCAAGTCGCCGTGCCAACAAATTTCTGACCCGATAAATGCGGCGTCGGCTCCAAACCCAACGCGTTGAATCCGAGTTGTTTTAATTGTTCTTGGTACTGGCCCATCAACTCACGCATCTCCGGAGCATCCGAAAACTCGTGCGTCAACGGAACGCGGGCGTACTTCATCGGTTGATCTTTGTACAAACCGACCAAACCGGCGTACATCGCTTTGTTGCCCGTGACGATCATTTGTGTCTTCGAGTCGTCGATTGCCGTGGGCTTGTATGTCGGTTCACCGTAACCACCGGCGACGACAATCAAGTCATATCCAGGCACCGATCGCATCAAGTCCGCCGCTGATTCTTCCGAACCATAAAATGTTAACACGCGAAATGTTGCACCCTGCTCTGTCATTGCGTCGAGTGCCGATTGAGCCGACTGAACAATCGGTTTGATCTCCGCGTCCGTCTCGGCACCCTCTTCCAGTGACTCGGGGTCCAGGATATTGGTCAAGCCAATTTTCATTCCCTCGCGGTCAATGACTTTCAACGCCGGCATGTAGGATGCGTCCAGCAGAACCACATTGGCCGAAACGTAGGTCGCCTCCTCAGGACTGTCCGATGCTGCCATGGCCAGCAATTCTGCGGTAGGCAATCGCATGTCATCGGGTCCGAAACCAACCGACTGGTAATCCATCTTCTTTAATGCTTCGGTTGACCACGACAATTTGACCAGTGCCTGCTGCCCAACACGTCGAATCTGATTTCCGGCATCGATGGGAACCAAATCCCAGCCGTTGTCCCGTAGTTGTTTCATGAGCGTGAATCGTCTCGCCACGCCGCCTTTTTGTTTCTCCAGACCGGTACATCCACACGGTTCGATGTAGCCGTTCTGTTGACCGGTGACAAAGAGCGTCACGTCGGGCTTGGGCCATTTGGTGTAACTCTCGGGTGCCAGAGCCGGCGGAATCGCTGCGGCGCCTTCGTCCGTGACAGGATTCAATTTCAGCGGATCCGCGTCTGGCGTCGCGGACGAATCGGCAGCGGGCTCGACATTCTTTGCCATCCGCTCATCAGGTTCCCCTGGCTTGGTGTCCTTGCCGGGGTCGCCATCGCGTTTGCCTTCCGGCGTCGGGATCATCTCCGGGGGAATCACCTTGATCGGTTCGGGCGTTGGCACGATTTCGATCGGAGGTGAATTCTGCTGCGGCGCTGGTGTCGGCTGACTGACTTGAATGAACGTGACCGTCGATGATTCCAGGGACGTAGTCGGCGGTTGCAAATGGGTGTGCAACTGGTCCATGCCCCATTTCACGCGATCGGCCGAGGGTCGATTCGACTCCATGCTCACCAGCCGTGCATTGGCACCGCCAACGGACATGGATGATCGGTACAGCCGTGGCCGGTCAGGCTTCTGGGCGGCCGACGCGTTCTGGGCGGCTGATGCTTTCTGGGAGGCTGACGCGGGAGGTTCGGGCAACACGATCGCCGTGTTCCGCAAGTCGCCGGTATCTGACCCACCGGTTGGCAGCGAGATTCGCAATTCTGTCTCGGACCGCTGTGCGACCGGCGGTGCATCGGAACAACCCACCGTCATTCCGGTGACTAGAACACTACCCAGCCACAGGGCAAGCCGACGTCGCTGACGGACAAATGCTTGCCACCGGACCGTCAAGTCCGTGCTGGGGAGTCGGCTGCTATCAAAAAAACCCTTTCCGTGGGTATTCGGATCCAACATCATTACCTTCGCAGTTTGTTTTCTTTTACGACCCGCTGCTTCGCGTCCTCATCCCTCGAACGCACAGGCTCACCGGTAAACACAGCAATATGAATTACTTCGCATCGATTGCGAATTTCACAGCGATCAACATTCTGGTCACCTTTGGATTATCGGACTCAATCCAAACATATCCGTAGTCGTCTTTGCTCTTACCGGTAAGGTCGATGGCTTCATCACCGGGTACGAGCTCCAATTCCAGCGGACAAAGCACCGAGTTTACCTGAACTAGCGGCTTGCCAAGTTTTGCCTGAATTACCCCCTCCGGCGAAACTTCCCCAATCATAAGATTTGTGGTTTCTCGTTCGCTACCCTTCAGCTTAATAAAAAGCTTCGCTTTCTTGCTATCGTCACTGCCCAAGCGACCGAAGTTGTAGATGTAGCCACCGTCCTCGGTCGACTTGATTTTTGAATTGAGCACAACGCCCATCGAGCCTTGGACGACCCCGGTTACTTGCGCGTCGGCGTAATACACGTCGCCCTCGGATCCATCTTCGGCAATTGCGACCTTGCCATCTTCATCGAGCACTTTGAATCCGAACAGGAAGCGGGTCGAAACGGCTCCTTGGCGGAGTCCTGGTTTGACCTTGGTCATGACGTGGTACCCATGTTTTGCTTCGGAATAAATCCCGTCGTCTTCTCCCGGCTCGAACGGCTCTACTGTGATCTCTGCCAGATCGTTCAGTTGCTCCATCGAATACGTGGTTTGTTGCAGCTCGATGCCGTGTTCGTAGTAGCTGTAGACTTTTCCGTCAAATTCGAATCCTTCGCCGGTGGCGACCGATCCGAACGTCCAAGCCTTGGGTGCCATTTCGATCTCGCGAACGACTCGGCCTTCGATATGCAAATCGATCAGCACTTTGGACGGATCGTTGGTGATGATTTGGGCGTTCTGTGAAAACGTGTTTTTAGTCGTTTTCACCGTCCATTCGATCAGGATTTCGGCTGAATCGCCCGGCGCGACCGTATCGCTTTTCAAGGATCCGATGGTGCATCGGCACGTTGACGCCCCCACCTTGAGCGTCAGCGGATCTGTTCCCACATTCTTGATTTTAAAGATCTTGCTTCCCTTTTCGCCGGGAGCCATGACGCCAAAGTCATAGCGTTCTTCGGTCTCCATTTCGACTTTCGCGCCAGAGACCAAGTAATCGGCTTTCGCCAAGGCGACCACGTTCTGCGCGCTGACTTCGTCCTTGACCAAACGGTCCAGCCGCGACGTCCTGGATCCAAATCGCGAGTAGTTCACGGCCCAAGCCGCTGCCGTTCCAACGGCTGCAAAAAGGACGACTAACAACCAGAAGTATTTCACGGTGAATCCGGATCAGTAACGAGAACAGATAGAAAACTTCTTCCGCGCGATCTTACTTGGGAGCGGAAAACGTGCGCTAGGGACCAAAAACGCATAGACCTAATTCTGAGTGGTTACGTCGGGACTGTCGAGTTGGTTCGCGAGCAGATCGCTGGCGGCAGCCGTACTTGGGCCCTTTTCGACGACCGGACCAGTCATCTGGACCCGATAAAGCATCTGGCGTGTCAGCGATCGTTCGATATTACCACCCAGTTGAGCCAAATGGGCCGCGGTATGTGCCAATTTGCGAGCTTGCTCCCCGTCGCCACGCGCCGCGGCAATGGCCGACCGCTGAGCGGCGATCCATTGATTCGACGGGCTCCAAGTCCCGGCTTGAGTCAGCAGATCAGAGGCCGCCGACAGATCGGCCGGATTTCCCCATCGCTGGTAAACATGCAAATGCTGTAGAGCCGCGAGTCGATAAACCGCTGGATCTTCGCCCGATCGTCGCAAAAGCTCTGCAATTTGCGATTCCCAGCGTTGTCGGATCGATGTCGAATCCTGGGTCAGAATCAATTCCCAATGCGTCATCTCCGACTGCAACAACACGGCATCGACCGCCCACGAATCAGCCGCGACAGCTCGTTGCATGGCTTGGTCCATCGCCGAGCGTCGACGTTGCTGCTGCGCAACTTGGACCAGATTCAGCTCGCGCTCAGCCGCCTGGACGGGTCGTAACGACATCCAATTCAATAATCCCAGCAAACCCACGCCGGCGACGACCACGGCGATGTTGGCTCGCGCGTTTCGAGAATTCGACGTCGGCACCGACCGAGACGTGTCGTTGGCCCGCGTCAACATCGCTGCGAAAACCCAGACGAAAATTGCAACGCCCGGAACAGTCCACCCGCCAGCTGCAAAGAGATGCAGCAACAACGATCCGAGTGCAACGGTCGCAATCAAGTCGATCGCAGACGAATGACAGCGAGCTAAGGCGGGCCAGACGAAATAGGCTGCCGCGATGGCCAACGGAATCACGAACAGATGCGCTTCGATATCGGGAGTTCGACCAGCGGCGGCACCGATCAACCAGATCATGATCAGCGTTAAGCCGCTGCCAAGCCAAACCCACTTGGCCGTCTCGTTGACGGTTGCGTGTCGCGGTTGGCCACCGGTGGGGCCGATCACAACCATTCGCTGGTAGGCGAAGTAACCGGACAGGACCAGCAACATCAACAGCAGGCCAAGTCCGACAAAGCCGCCCGATGCGAGTGTCTCGAACAGGAAATTGTGCGGGTCGGCAATCTGTTCGTTCGCACTCGGTTCGCGATACCGCTCGTACATCGCTTGGAAATTGCCCGGTCCCGAGCCAAAAAAAGGATGGTCGGCCGCTATCTTGAACGTCGATCGCCAGTACTGAAAACGAAATGCGATCGATGCCGGCGCTTGTGAAAACCATTCTTGATTGCCCACTGCGGCAATCAATGCCCCCACGGATAAACCCGACACGAACAACCCAGCCATCCCGGTCATCAAAAGTCGCAGTTTGGATCGACGATCTGCGGTCGCACGACCGATCTTCGCGGATTCGTCTGAGTCATCTGTATCGTCTGAGACATTTGGCTCAACAGGATCACTTGGTAACAGCGCCGCGGCCACGGTCAGCACGACGCAGCCTAACAGACAGGCCGCCATTGCGGACCTACTGCGTGCCGCCCAGAGCGCCCCCAGACCGAGCAATAACGCGACACCAATCGCAACGCGCTCGGACGTCGACAACTTTGTCCATCGCGTCCGCAGAACGCCAAACCCGATGACGCAGCCAACCACCAGAACCGCGGCCAGCGAATTGGCCAACGCGAACGTGCCCGTCGGCCCGCCGTCAAACAGTCGGTTCTCGAAAACCATTCGCTCTGCAGAACCAGGGGGTGCGTCAATCCCGGCCATCCGTAACAAGCGATCGGGATTGCTCGTGTATTCGGCGCGATTGGCCGGCAAACTGATCCACTGTTGGTGCAGACCATGCACCG
>JABDKS010000258.1 GCA_013002105.1 Pirellulaceae bacterium
GGCCAACACGACTCTGGAGCAAAACGCTGACGGTCGCGGTACCACCAATGACACGCGTGTGGGACGTGGCGACAACGCACCGAGCACCGTGTTTGTCAGTGCATCGCAACCCATCATCATTGGCAACGATTTTGTCGACGGCGGCTCATCGGCGTTATCGTTCGATGTCAATTCGCTCAGCAGTCTTGAAATCAACGACCCGGGTCGATCGACTGGAATGCTTGATCGAACCAGTGTCGTCGGCAACACCGGTCCGCTGATCCAAAACAACTCCATGACCGGCAACGCCATTAATGGACTGCAGGTCCGCGGCGGGGAATTGGCAACCGCCGGTGTTTGGGATGACATCGACATGGTGCACGTTGTCACCGAATCGATCGAGATCCCCAATCAACACATTTTCGGCGGTCTGCGTCTGCAAAGCGATGCACGCGGCAGTCTGGTAGTGAAATTTGAAAGTGGCGACAATGCAAATGCGGGGATCGTTGTTGGTGGTACCCTGCTGACCGGAGCCGAGCAACTGCGTGACATTCCCGATCGAATCGGCGGTGCTCTGCAAATCATTGGTCACCCCGATTTCCCTGTTGTCTTGACGACCCTGCAAGACGACTTTTCCGGAGCCGGATTCACTCGCAGCGGAACGCCCGCGGTCGATACCAACGGCGATGGAATCCGTGGCGGAGACTTGGGCGATCAGCAGTTCGACGGACTTTCGATTTCACCCAACGGCGGTGTAACCACTGGCGGGCCCTCGTTCGTCATTCTGCCAACCGGTCCCGAAGTCAACTTGGGTACGACCATCAACAACGATGTCGACCCCAACACGCCCGGTTATTTCGAAGTGACCGTACCGGACGCCAATGACATCTCTCTCGATAGCGTCACGTACCAAACACCCGCGGGACTTGTCCTGACCAACCAGGATTTGATTTTTCAGTACAGCACCTACGTGACGGTCGGTAACACCACACTCAACCTGTCGGCCACGAACATCACTCAGGCGGCGACCTTGATCGCGGACGACTTGGTCGAAAGTCGTGGCACATTTGCAGGCCCCAATGGTCAAGTCAACTGGATTGCACGCAGCACGTTCATCGACGGCGTAGCCAGTTTGTTCACCACGCTGGTTCTGGATGCCGAGGGCGGTGGTGCACTGGGCGATATTCGCGTGACGACCTACCTGGACGAAGACATCAATGTGGCGACGGACGATATTCTGACGACGACGGGAACACCCGGCGCATCAGATTTCCGCGTCTACACACTCGACGGACCCGATCGTGTCGGATTCGCGCAAGGCGGTTATTACACCCAAGACGGCGTGAACCTGATCAACGCGACTTGGACAGGTTGGGCAGCCGATGTGTTCCCCGATTTGGAAACGGCGATCGCCGGCAGCACGCAAACTTTCTCGATCGCAGGCACCATCGACGTCGCTGCGTTACCGCCGTTTGTCGATCCAGCCCTGGGCAATGCCAACGGCCCCAACGACGTCACCACCGCGTTTGCTTGGAACACGTCGGCCACCGCATCGACCGCGACAATCACCAGTTTCTTGGAACTCTTGCCGACCGATCCCAGTCGGACGGGACAGGTGGACACGTTCGAGGCAGGACTGTGGAACGGGATCACGATTCGCGAAGCGGCCAGCGACCGAAACGTGGCGGCGATTGCCGAAGAAGAACCGGTCCGCACCGCGGTATTTGGCACCAACGATATCCCCAGCCAATCGCAATTCCTGGGCGAACTAGCTCCCAACGAACAGTCCGGTGACGAAAATCGTCGCCTCGGTTTCGTGATCGACGGCGCTGTCACCACGCGTGATGACATCGACGTTTATTCTTTCGTTGCCGAAAGTAACACCGAAATCTGGTTGGACATCGACCGCACCGGCAACCAGTTCGACTCGGTAGTGGAATTGATCGATGCCAATGGCCGAGTCCTGGCCGCATCGAATGATTCACTACTGACCGAAACCAACCCGAATGCCGTCTTCGTCGCCAGTGACGTCAATCCCGATGCCGCCCAACCACTGTCAGTGGTGCCGGATCGATTGCAGGCACAAGAAATCACGATTACTGAATCGGTGGTCGATGCGACCGCGGGCGAAATCACTCTGACGCCGTCCAACAGTTTGCTGACGGTCAGCGTTCCCTTTGACACGTTCTTGACCGACCCGGCTGATTCGATCCGATTGGCCTTGGAGACAAATTACCCCGAACTCGGTCCGGTCACCGCGACTCTGCTGCGTCGTTCGGCACGCGTGGTGGATCCAGCGACTGGAAACCTTCTTCGCGCCGGCGAAGATTTTGTTGTCCGCTTGCAATTTGACGAAACGCTTTTCGTCGGCGCCAGTGCACCCGTGGTCGCGGTTGCCACGACCGGTGTTGTCGGTCCATCGCCGGTAGATGCAACGCCACGAGAAGTCTTGCTCGATTCGCAGCTGCAAGATACTTATTCGTCCAACGCAAAAGACGCCGGCATGCGACTGCGACTGCCGGGTGAAGCGAACACGCGGAACCTGTATCACATCCGTGTTCGCAGTAGCAACACGCCCAATCCGCTTGACTTTGCAACGCTGACCAACCCAAGTCTGGTTCGCGGCGGTTTGACAACGGGACGTTATGAGCTGCAAGTCCGCATTCAAGAGCAGGACGAGCGTCCGGGCACGCAAGTCCGACTGGCCGACATTCGTTATGCGACGACCGGATTGCAGATCATCGGTCAACCATTGCATTCGCCGCTGCTGGGTGAAGAGTATGAAACCACGGCGTCCAACGAGACACTCGCCGAGGCACAACCGCTGGGTTACTTTGGCGCCAACGCTGACTTGACCGTCGGTGAATCCAATTTGCTGGCGAGCGATCAATTGGCAAAGTCCTTTGCCGGGATGATTGATTCCGCTACCGACGTCGACTGGTACCAATTCGATATTCAGTATGAAAACCTGACTCGTGACGCTGCCAGTCTGTATTTGTCGACCGTGTTTGATTTGGATTACGCGTCCAACTTTGCTCGTAGCGACATGGCCTTGTACGTATTCAATGCAGCAGGCCAACTGATCCTTGTTGGTGGTGACAGCAATATCGCGGACGATCAACCCGGCAGCGCAAACTCCAACGATACCGGCGATTTGGATCGTGGATCCGCGGGCAATCAAGATCCTTACATCGGTACAGCGGAACTGGCCGAAGGCACATACTTTGTTGCCGTCTCCAACCAAACTCAGGTTCCACTACCGCTAGATCAGTTTTTCAACCGTAATACGTTGAACCCACTACTACGATTGGAACCCATTGATTCGGTCACGCGAATTGCCGAAGACCATATCTTCGTTTCCGGCGGAGGCACCGCTTCGGCACCGGAAGTCCCACTGCTGTTTGACAATAACTCGTTCGTCGAATACACGTTCGACGACGTCCTACTGTACGTCAACACATCGGCCGGCCTGACCTTGGTCAATCCGTTCACCGGCGACAACTACGGCCCAGTCGGAACGTTTAATCAGAACCGAACATTCAGTGACGTCGCATTTGCCGCCAACGGCGAACTGTTCGGCTACAGCGACTTCGTTGGACCGGCGACTGACGCGACTTGGTTCTATCACAACATCGACACCGGGGACGCGTCACTGGGTGCACCGATCAGCGTGGGTGCAGGGATCACAACTTACCAGTGGGACGGAGTCGTTCAGCTTGACGGCAACGGTAACCAAGTCGGTATTCCGACACTGAACGTTGTCAGCAACACCGGTTTGGCCGTCGAAGGCATTACGATCCGCGAACGAAACAATGTCGAAGAAGGTTTCTTCATCGCCAATCGTCCCGACGTGGGTGCTTTGGGCGTCGACTACTTTGACAACATTCTTTATCGATTCGACGAACGAACGGGCCTCTCGCAAGGTGCCAATGTCGATCCGATCTTCGTCGGCAACGGCGGTGCTGGTACCTCGCCTCGCGAAGTTGGCCAGTTAGATACCGTTGCTCCTCTGACGGCACGACCCATTCAATTGGGCATCACGTCGGCCACGGAAATCAACCGCTTTGGTGTCTCTCAGCAGAGCATTTTTGACGGCGACAGCTTTACGTTGGACGATTTGACGAATCCTCCTGTCACGTTTGAATTCGACCAATCGTTCACGCTGACTGCCAATGGCGCCAATCCCGTTCGCGACGGAGACGCCATTCAAATCGACGGCAAGGTTTTTGAATTCAACACAGGCACTCGGATCCAATTGGATCAAGTTGCACCGGCCGGACTGCTGTCTGACGGAGCGACCCTGAGTGTCGTCGGTGTCAACGGTCAAACGGCTCGTTTTGAATTCGTGCGATTTGGCCAACCAGCAACCGGCAACATTGCCATTACCACGGTCGACGCCTTTGGCAACGCACGCCCAATGGCATCGATCACGCGTGACTTGGCCAATGCCATCAACGCGAACGTGTTAGGTGTCGGAGCGATTTCCCGAAATGACGAGGTCTTCTTTACCGGTCAAGCGCCAGCGTCACTGACCGTGACCGGGCCGGGTGTCAATTTGATTGGCAACAACGGCACGACGATCGCAGGTGCTGTTGCAATCAATGTCGAAGAGACCGTTGCTCGTGAATCTTTGATCATCGCCATCGCCGATACACTGCGTGCAAATGGCGTCGCAGTATCCAACGAAGGCACACAGTTGTCGTTACCTGCGGCAGCCGCGGTAACGATTCTGACCGGAGACGCACTGACGCTGACAGGCAGTCCTGGTGTGACGCCGGGAAATGTTGCGATCCTGGTCTTCCCAACCGATTCCGCACAGATCTTGGCGCGACGAATCGAATCGGCCGTCGACAATTTGCCGGCCAACCAGTTGCCCAACGTGACGGTCACACCACAAGGTCGTTCGCTCAGTATCGCTGGCGCGGTAATCACCAACGTGTCGGGCAACCTGACAGCAGGCGGTGTGCCAACCGGTGGGATGATCACGGGCGTTGAACTGCTTGGCAATGATCTCTACGCGGTTACCAACACGGGTGGATTGTTCCGTGTCGGCAGCGGTACGCTCGCTGCCGATGGAAACCGTCAGATCGGTCAATACGTCAGCCGGAGTACGGACCTGATCGGCATCAATTTTTCAGGACTCCGAGCTGGTCCCGCCCATGTTCAAGATGGCGAATTGAGCAACATACTGTTTGGAATTACGTTCACCGGTGACGTCTACGCATTCAATACGTTTGGTGAACTGCAGCCGGTCTTTGCCGGTGGCCGCTCGGTGATTTCGACGGGCATTTTCGGTGCCGAAGGACTCGACTTCAGCACGCTCGATTACAACCTCTGGCACGTTACCGATACTCGGGAAACAGATCCTGGTCACGGCATCAATCCGATTGCTACCTACCGTGCCGGCTCGGGTGGCGGAAACAGCTTGGCCTTTACCTTCGAGGACGATTTTCAATTCCTCTACCCAGGGCTTGCCGAGTATCCCGGATTGCAACCGCGGATCGACGGGGAACCGGTCAATAGCACCTACAACTTCCCCGGTGGTGCCAAGGGCGTCCTGAATTCCAACCCGTTCAACTTGGAAGGTTATTCACCCAATGACCAACCGATGTTGTACTTCAACTACTTCCTGGAAACGGACGACGGACCCGACCGACTGCGTATCTACGTTGTCACCGAACAAGGTGTCGAACACCTGGTGTCATCTAATAGCGATACGCGATTCTTGGGGACACCCGACGACGAGTTCGATGACCCGTCACCGTTCGTCGCACCTTACATCGACGAAATCGATGTCGAGACACAGCAGTTGTACGACAACACGAACAACTGGCGACAAGCTCGTGTGCCCCTGAGCGAATTTGCCGGCGAGCGCAATTTGACATTGCGTATCGAATACACCACCAACGGGAGTACCCGAACCGGATCCAACGCGATACGAACCATCGCAGGCGACTTGTTGATCGAAGGTCAGCAAATCACGGTCAACAACGAAACGTTCGTGCTGGACTTTGCACCTACCCTGTCGGTCCCCTCGGGCAGCATTCTGGCTGACCTCTATGACCAAGGTCCCGCGGTGCAATCGACCATCACAATCGATGGCCAAGAATACTTGCTAAACGATGGCACTCGGACGCCGGGCACCAACCAAATCTCCATCGATTTGTTGCTCAACACGCTACCTGGCACCACGTTGTCGGATCTTTCCGCTGACGAAATTGCCACGGCGATCTCCGAAGCAATTCGCACCAATCCACCGCCGAATCCGCTGGTCACAAACTTTAACTTCTCCGATCCAGAAGACACTCCCGGTGCAACGGGGCAAAACGACTTCATCTACGAAGCAACCGTATTGCCTTACAGCAGCGGCAATCTGACCATCACTGGTACCGGCCGACTCGGTACCGACCCGGCTCTGGGATCGGTTCAGCACACCGATGATGTCGACCTGCTTCGCGTCAACGTGGTCCGCGGAACAACAATTTCGGTAGCAGGAACGTTTGATTTCAACACGGCGTTAACACCGGTGGTCAGGTTCTTTGACTCCGACGGCGCCGTGTTGCCCACCACTTTCAACACGACCAACAATACGTTTGATTACACCGCCACGACTGACGGTGTTGTCTTTATCGGGATCAGCGGTACCGGCAATGAAAGCTACGATCCTCGCCTGCCGGGAACGGCCAGCAATGGTTTGGTCGATACATACAACCTGTCGGTCAACATCAATTTGTCAACGGCCATTTTGACCGATGCGAACACCATCGAGATTAATGGCACGTCGTCGTTGACGACTTCACCGAGCAACCTGTTTACGGTGGTGGGCACCGATGTATTGGATGGAATCCCGATCCGTATCAGTCGTTTCATGACGCCATCAGAAGTCGCCGAACAGGTCCAACGCGCGATAGCGAATCGATTCACCGGTGGCGACTTTGGTAGTCTGCCAACGGCCGGAGCAACCGTCACGCTGCCCGATTTTGTCATTAATGATCCTGGTCCGTTCTCGAACACGGCGCTGCGATATGGCGACAATTATCGTTCGATCGATCCCGTTGACGGAGCCCGCAACAATACGTTTGAGGGCGTGTTCCTGGATGACTTCATCATCGGCTTTGCCGAACGTGGCGAAACGGCGACCGGATCCAATGTCGTCGACTCAGCGTTTATTACCGACGGTTTGCCAAGCATTCCCGTGCCGGCCGATCCAGTCAGCAATTTGCAAACTGGTTCCTACCAAGTCGAAATTCGTGACGGCAGCGAATATGTCGCCTCCGGCATTGACACCGCATTCCGAACGATCAACACCAATGATCGACTGGCCGAATCGTCACGGTCAATCGTTGCCCGCAGTGCAAGTCAACTCCAAGACGGATTCATGTTCTCGATCTCCGATGGTCGATCGACCGTTGAATTTGAGTTCGATCTGGTTGAATCCAATACCGGGGTGACGCCAGGTCGGGTTGCCGTCCCTTACACGTTGTTGGCAGTGGAACCGGGGAGCGAAGAAATCGACGTGGTGACTGGACTGCCATTACTGGGCACCGGTGTCATTCGTCCGCAGACGGCCACCGAAGTCGCATTCAGTATCATCGATGCCGTTAACCGAACCGATGTGCAATCGATTATCGACGTACCCGCGTTGCCAAGCAGCGGCGTGGATGCCATCACTGATTCACGAATCAATCTGTTCGGCGAAGTCTTGGTGAGCAATCCCGATGGCGCGTTGGCCGCCGTCACCCTGGGTGAAAGCCGCGGTGACGCCAACCGTGAACGCGACAGTCAAGGAGTCATCCTGATCGAAAACAGTCGGTTCTTGTCCAACGAAGAATACGGCATCGATATCACCCATGATGTCACGGCCGACATCAATGGCAATCCTACCGAATCGATCGTCCGTTACCCACGGAACCTGATCGAATTGAATACAGAGAATCTGAAACCCGGTGTCGTGGTTCAAAGTAACGTCTTTGCATTCAACGGCAGCGGTGGTTTGCAGATCGCCGGCATCGATGGCTTGGTGAACGAAACCGGAGCCGATCCTGTTCCGTTCGAGCGAATTGTCAACAACACCTTTATCGGTGGAACCATCACAGCCGGAACACAGTCACCGGCAGCGACGTTCCAGGGAATCTTGTTCGACCAAGGCACTATCTCGTTTGCTGATTCGGTCTTCGATTACTCGCCCGACGCGGGCGGTGCTGCCCCAACATTTGCATTCCAAGATGAAACGCAGGCCTTGGGCGCACCCGATGGCGGCGGACGTGGACCCGAACCGCTCGACGGATCCACCACCGTGTCACTGGGTCTGGGTGGAACACTGACCGTCGAATTTACCGACAATCTGTTGACCGGCAGCGGCGATGCGCGACCCGACTTGATCGTCTTCGAAACCGGTGCGGTCGAATCGGTCCGCGTTGAAATCAGTCGCGACGGACAATCCTTCTTTGACGTCGGACTGCTGGGCGGTCTGACCAATCAACTGGACATCGATGCGTCTGGCTTTGGCAGTCAAGATCGATTTTCTTTCGTGCGTCTGACCGATGTTCGACAAGGTGATCCGAACATTGCTCAACTGGGTGCGGACATCGACGCGATCGGTGCCTTGAGTACCGTGCCGGTTGATAACTTCACTCCCGGTGGTGCGGGCATCACGGTCGTGGGCGATGCTGCACCCGCATTGCTGAACAATGTGATCAGCAATTCCGATACGGGCATCCAAATCGATCCCACCAACACCAGCGTCGTTTTGGGTGGCAACACCTACTACCGAAACACCGAGAATATCCCACCGGGTGCATCGTTTGGCCAATTTGCTCAGGTGCTCTCACCATCGGAAGTGGTGTTCGTGGCACCCGCCGACTTGGTGTTCGCTCCAGCAGCCGGTGCCTCGATCATCGATAGTTCGATTGACTCGCTGGAAGACCGCGCGAGTTTGACCACCGTTCGTAATCCGCTGGGCATCCCGCCGTCTCCCATCCTTGCTCCGCGATTGGACGTCAACGGTCAACTGCGAGTCGATGATCCATCTGTCGAAACACCTGGCGGTCTTGGCGAAAGCGTCTTCAAAGACCGCGGTGCATCCGACCGAGGTGACTTGGCCGGCCCGCGTGTCGTGCTGCTTTCACCACGTGCACCCGGTCTGGGTACCGGTGCGGGAATCATCAATGTGTTGGGCGATCCACCAGCGTTCTTCGAAATCCAGATCATTGATGGGCTAGCACCCGCCGACGTGACGCCGGGCACCGGTGTCGATGACCGAACGATCGACAGCGATTCGGTATTGCTACTAAAAGACAACGTTGCATTGGTCGAAGGCGTTGACTATCGCTTTGGATACAACCCCAGCACCAACATCATGCGGCTGACACCGATTGCCGGAGTCTGGGAGCAGGATTCGACCTACGTCATCCGAATGATCGATGCCTCCGACGCGGTCATTGCCGCTGCCGATGGCAACACGTACACCGATGGCCAAGTCCTCAATGTGCTGGACACGATCGGTGGCAGCACGCCGTTTGAATACGAACTGGGATTACAAATTGCGCTCAGCAGCAGCCTCAATGGAACCTTTGGCGACGGCATCACCTTTGATGTTTTTGACGGCAACAATCTGATCAGTTTTGAACTCGACAGCAACCAACTATTCGATCCGGACAACAATCCTGTCGTCATACCTGCCGCTGGCAACGCAAATCAAATCGCCGCCGCCCTGGCTGCCGCGATCAATGCCAGTGCCGCATTGAACTTCACCGCCGCTGTCTCCGACAGCACCATCCAGTTGCTCGGCGGCACGCCGCTTTCGAGTGTTCAAACCGCCAATCCGTTTGTGATGGTCAACGGAACAATCGGTACCTCTCCCGGATTTGGAATTCGAATTCCAGCCGACGGAGCAGCACCAGATTCGTCCATTACCGACGGACAGACCTTTGTCGTTCGCCGAGGTGCTCTGACCGAAGTCACCTTTGAACTGGACTTCGATGGCACCGTTGATACGCCTAATGCCACTGCTGTTACACTGCCGGCCGATCCAACGCTCGATCAGATCGCCGACGCAATCGTGCGTGCGATTGGCGGAGCCGGTTTGGGTTTAAGTCCTGAAAACGCAGGCTTTGGACAGGTCTTCTTGGGCGGTGACGCTAACTACTCCGTCGAATTGACCAATTCGACTTTGCAACAGATCGGTGTCCCCGGCGCGGTTGCCAATACTCCGATCGAAATTCCGATCGATTTGGAAGCGGTCGACATTTCACCGTTGATCGCTGCTGTAGTCGACAGTGCAAACTTGGCCGGCGTCAGCACAACGGTCGTCGACACGCGTGTGTTTGTCGAAGGTACCGGTGGTGTCAACGGCACCGGCGCAGCGGACCTGATCACCATCCAGGACGAAGTGGGCAACCAACTGCAAAGCAATCAGGCAAATGGTCGAACCGAGCTGACCATCTTTATCGGTAGCGGATTCGATTATGGTGACGCGCCGGCTCCTTACCTGAGCTTGGACATCCAAAATGGACCACGCCATGCGGTCGACCCCACGTTCTCACTTGGTGCAACGGTCACACCGGATTCCAATGCCTTGTTGGTCGACGCGGATGCTGACGACGGCGTCGTGTTCACATCTGCTTTGCAAGCCGGTTTTTCGACTAACGCACTGATCACGATCAACAACGCTGACAATCGCCAGTTTTATCTCGACGCCTGGTTCGATTGGAACCAGAACGGATTGTTTGAACTGAGTGAACTGCAGCAATACGGGTCCGCCGGTACCGGTCGATCGGTACTTGCCAACGGCACGGCTCCGATTTTGGTCAATGTGCCCGCGGACGCGGAACTCGGTGAGATCTACGCGCGGTTCCGACTGAGCGAGTTTGATGGTCTGGCATCCACGGGTGACGTTCCACTGGGCCCCAAAGCCGGTGAGGTCGAAGACTATCGATTGATTGTCACCAACAATCCATTCCAAAACCCAATCTTGCCAGCGGACGTCAACGGCAGCGGATTCGTCACACCGATCGATGCGTTGCAAGTCATCAACTTCCTGAGCGACCAGGGAGCCACCGTTAATCTAAGCGACACCGCGAACTTGCCTGCTCAGCGACCCCTATTCCCCGACGTCAACGGTGACGGATTTGTGACGCCGGGAGACATTCTGGCGGTGATCAATTTCTTGACCGAACAAGCCGCCAATGGTGGCGTCAGTCCAGAGTTCATCGCTCAAGGCGAACAGCTTTCGACCTCGCTGGTACCAACATCCACCAGCGGGTTGATGGCAACCAGCGCGACCGCGCTGGGTGATGCCTTGATCGGCGATGCCCTGAACGCAGAGCAGGTGACCGCAGCCGAAGCGACAAACAAGACATCCACGTCGGCAAAAACCAGCGTCTTCGATCACCTCGATCTAGTCGAAATCGACTCGGTCGTGGACTCCTTGGCCAAAGAGGCCGGCAAATCGGACGATTCGGACGACGGCACGGATGTCTTGGACGGGTTATTCGCTCAACTCTAAGGCTTAGGTCAGCGAAAACGGCAATTGCACCCTCTCCATTTTGCCTAAAACGGCTAAAATGAGAGATTCGATCGAGGCAGTTGGCAGCTCTCGGCGTCGGCGGACGCGACCGTGATCAGCGGTGTTTGTAACGCCGGTGTCGCCTTAGACGGCTGCGGCGTGGGTATCTGTTGCGAACGTAACGATTTTGCGAAATCCGCCAAAAGCGGGGGACGTTTTCGTGTCGAAAACGTCTAACTGGCCAGAGAAAGGACAGATTTCGACGCGGAATCGGCCCGTAATTCGATCGCGTCCATCATTGCTGCTCATCGATTCCGCCGCCCGTTACGAGGTGCTCTTTTCCATGCTCAAGCGTCGCTCTCGTCGACGATCGCGCTCGAAAGATCGCTCGCGGAGATTTTCTCTCGAGACATTGGAATCGCGACGACTGCTGACCGCGGCTCCGCTGGGCGCAACGAATTTGGATACCGGTGAGTTTCTGCTGGGCACGGTGACTGTCACGCCCGTCTTGATGGAGAGCAATGGCGCGTTGGACACCGAGTCACAAAATTGGTCCCAGCAAGAAATTGACGATGCACTGGCATCGATTACCGAGGGCGTGAATTGGTGGGGTGGATTGTTGGACAAGATGAACACGGTTCACGATCTGGAATTCGTCATCGATCCCACTTTTGCCAACGATCCGTTCGAGACTTCCTACGAAGCGATCGACCGGCCCAGCACGGACTTCAGCAGGTACGTTGGCGAGTTCTTGTCGGCACAAGAATTCGTGGGCTATCCGTCGCTCAATCATGCGATGTTGCGTTTCAATGACGCCCAACGCGAAAAATTCGGTACCGATTGGGCGTTTACCATCATCATGGTCGATGCCTCGGACGATCCCGATGGACACTTCGCATCAGGCGGATTCGCCGGAGCATTCGCCTATTCGGGTGGCCTGTTCATGGTCACTCCCAGTAGCCGTCCGGCATCGACGATCGCGCACGAGATGGGCCACATTTTCTGGGGCTTGGATGAATACTCCGGCGGGCTGCCTTGGGACACGCGCGTGGGATACTACAATTCCCAAAACCTGAACGCCCACGACAATCCGACTCCTGGCTTTGTGCAAGAGACCAGCATCATGCGGGGCGGCAACGCGCTGGTCGATGCCTACAACCAAGTCGTCAGCCCGGAATCGACCCTCGCGCTGATCGGCTGGCGTGACAGCGATTCCGACGGTGTCTTTGACGTCCTGGACGTGCCGCTGGACCTGGATGTCGTTGGCCATTTTGATTCCGACACGTCGACTTATCACGTCGTTGGCACGGCGGCGGCCGTAGCGTTGCAAAACCAGAATTCCAGCGGTATCAAAAGCGACATCACACTCAATGAAATCAGCGAACTGCAGTACAGCCTGGACGGTGGTAATTGGACAACCGCGGCCGTCATTGGTCAAAACGTCGCCGACCTGGATCTCTCGTTCCCCATTCTGACGCCGTTTGACACGATTCAACTGCGAGTCATTGACGGGGATACTGGTATCACCAGCCCCGTCGTTGACGGCACGGTGACGACCCCCGCGATCTCGGACAGTTCGCTGCGCGGCTACGTCTTCGTTGACGCCAACAGTGATTCGATACGTGATCCCGACGAATCGTTGCTCAGCACCACCGAGTTGCAAATCACCCATGTCAACGGCTCGCCGCTTTATTCGGGAGTCGTCGACGCTCAGACCCTGGACGACGGAGAAGTTCCCGGCCAGGTCGATGGCGCCGTGATGACAGCCGATGGTGCCCAATACGCCCAAGACGTCTACGTGCAGATTTCGCAAAATGCTGGAAACCGTCGGGTATTTCACGCCCGAAATACCGTCGTCAATTTCAATGTCGACTTTTGGAACGAGAACATCGCACTGGAGACCGCGTTTGCTGAGCCGGTTGGCGAAGTACGGATGACGGCGATTGGTTTGTCCACAACCGGTACGTCCAATGGCAGCTACGCGCGGATCGAAGCCTACGATTCAAATGGCAACTTTCTTTCTAGGATGACCAGCGACTTCATCCCCGCCACCGAAACGTCCGAGGTCGTCATCTCCGACCCGCTTGGTCGGATCGCCAGCATTCGCGCCATGGGCCATGCGAAGACATCCATTGCGATCTCCGACTTGCATTTCGGAATCAACGATACGGTGACGACCAGCAGCGACGGTAGTTGGCAATTCGCCCATTTGGCACCGGGTGACTACAAGGTCAACGCGACGGCACGTAACTTGATTCATCAATTCCAAGATTCGACGATCGATCTGCAAGTCGGTGCAGCTGCAGGCGAGTTAATCGCATTGCCTGCACTGATCGGTGATAGCCCCAGGCACAATCCGCAACTGGCCGCAGACGTCAATCGACTCGACCAGGTGACACCTTACGACATCTTGCTGGTGATCAACGACCTGGCAAACAACGGCGCGCGTCTGATCGGCCAGAACGAATTGGTTGGCGATGCGGTCGATGTCACCAATGATGGATACGTCTCCCCGGCAGACGTGCTGGCTGTCATCAACCACTTGGCCGAACAAGCTTCCTTCAGCGGACCGCCGCCGCAGGGAGAATCGATTCCCGCCCCAGCAGCAGCGGCCGCCCCAAGCCTGACACAAGCCAGATTGGGCACGGATGTCGCCTCGACCGATTCGAGCCTGCCAGGCGAAACGGCGTCGAATCCCACCGCGGCCCAAACAAGCCGGGAATCCGTGCACGACGCCGCCCTAACTGGGTGGACAAATGACCACCCGCTGTCCTCCATCTTGGATCCCGCCAGTACCGAAACATTCACCACGACCGGTGCAATGGTTAACTCTGCGGGTCGCGCCACAGAGGATGAAAGTACGGACGGTGTGAAGACCGATACTCGAAGGGGTGCCATGGAGTTTGCGTCGCACGCGTATTCCAGCGACACCGTGATCGACTTAAAAACCCCGCAAAAGACGGATAACTCAACGACTGACCCGGAATCTCTTAGCGATCGATCACTTGAGATTCCAACAGAAGAGAGTTCATTCGAGTCGGATTTTGAGGAACCTGCGGGCGGAAAGTTGATCTAAACGACTGCGCTGACCAACGAAGTTCGACAACATCAAGTTGATAAAACAGGATGACCAGATAAGATAGGTCCACTATTCAGAAAATAGGCACTTTTGTGTCTGGCTCATAATTATGATGCCCGTTCCCTTTTGAGAGGGAAATAGGGCCGTTTGCCGGGCGAAAACCGGCTCCCCAGCAAAAAACTCACGTTCTACCTCTTCATCTACCGAGACCCGAGATGAAAAATCTGCGTCAAATGATTCGTCCTTCCCAGTGGTTGGGTTCTCCCAAGCGACGAAAACGCACCCAAGCCAAGCACGCGAATCTTCGACGCCTCCGAAACGAATCGTTGGAAAAGCGAGAGTTACTCGCTGGCGACGTTCTGACCTACGAAGTGAATCCGCAGCACAATGGGCTCGCTCCGTTGGACACCAACCGTGATGGCTTCGTGAGCCCCGGTGACGTGATGACGATCTTGCAAGCCCTGGCTGAAAAGCAGGCATCCGGGATCGCCAGTGGCGAGGAAGCCGGATCTTCGACAGCGTTGCCTGACGTTACCAACGACGGGGACGTCACACCGATGGATGCCCTGATGGTCATCAACGACCTGGGACTCAACGGTCCCCACGCAGTGGGCGAGGCTGTCGAACTCTTGCTGACCGCTCGTGATCCTGTCACCTACGATGAGATCGACAAGGATACCAGCGGTAACTACATCGTTGATCCCTTTGAGATCTTTGAACTGGAAGTTTCGTACAACGATTTGCGTGACACCGGCGCGCTAGGCGTCTTCACCGCATACTTGGATCTAGAAACCAGCGACGGCAACATCCTGACCCCGGTGTTGACCGAGTATCAGCAACTGAATTTCGACTCGACGGTCGGTGATACGCCAACGGAGGTCTACACCTTTAACATTGGTGGCGTTCTGCAACACACAGTAACGGATGACAACTTCGATACGGATGCGGAACAGATTGCCGCGATTGAGACTGCACTGACCAACTTTGGCTACGCAGCAGATGAGTTTAATGTCTCCAAGCTGCCATTCACCGGTGCAACCTCACCGGTGCGGTTTTCGATTCAGTACCCGAAATTCGCGGATGCACAGTTCCTGAATCAAGACTTGCC
>JABDKS010000268.1 GCA_013002105.1 Pirellulaceae bacterium
TGCGTCCAATCGCGATCCGTAGGAAATCCAGTGCTCCAACAGCGTGATACAATCGTAAGAGAGACGTAAGATCATCGCAAAGTCGCCCGTATTGCCATTCGATCCTCCATTGGAATAGCAAGATGAAAGCCAGTCAGCTATCACGACGTACGATGCTGCGTGGACTAGGTGTCACCATGGCGCTGCCGTGGATGGAATCGCGTCCCGTTTGGGGCGAGCAAGCGCCGACGCGGCAAAACGCGGACGAAGCGCCGACACGTATGGCGATTTTGTTTGCCGGTTGCGGTTTTCACAAACACCAGTGGTGGGCCAAGGGTGATGGAGCGTCGATGGAATTGGGCAAGGTTCTTGCTCCGCTGAATGACTTTCGTAGCTCGATGACATTTGTCCGTGGCCTCTACAACGCCGAAGCCCTCAAGGGCAATATCCATAGTTCGCAAACAGGTAATTTGCTCTCCGGCGCGCCGCTCGCATCCGGTGGGACCATCCGTAGCGGGACAAGTGTCGACCAAGTCGTCGCGCAGCACGTCGGGCGTCGAACCAAACTCCGCAGCCTGGTACTCGGTTGTGAAAAGGCCAACCCATCGGTCCACAAAAACTATTCGATGCTGTACAGTTCGCATATCTCGTGGACTAGCCCGACAACGCCGACGCCCCTGGAGGTCTACCCCGCACTCGCGTTCGACCAGTTGTTCAATGACACGGTTAATCGTGGCGAAAAGAGTGTTTTGGATGCAGTGCTTGCCGACGCCAAAGATTTTCGCCGGACGATCAGCTACCTGGATCAACAAAAGCTGGATGAATATCTGCACTCGGTTCGCGAGCTGGAAGATCGAATTGATCGAGCCGGTGAGCGAGGCGAATTGCAGGGCTGGCGACCGACTCTTACCGAACCGAACATCCCGCGGCCTCAGGATGGTTATCCACAGGACATTGTCGAACACATGCGATTGATGTCCGACATCTTGCTGCTGGCATTTCAAACCGATACGACTCGCGTTTGTACATTAAAATTGAACAACGATCATGGAACCTTACGATTCCCCCACCTGGGCGTCGATTACATGATTCACCACCTGCTTTCGCACAACGACACCCCGGATTGGCTGAAGGTCAATCAGTTCTTTTTGGAGCAAGTCGCTTACATTGCAAAACGGATGAGTGAGATTCAGGAAGGTACCCGAACCCTGCTGGAAAACTCCATGCTCATGCTCTGTTCGAGCATGATGAGCGGACATCATGATGCGAATGAATTGCCGGTCGTCATGCTGGGCGGCGGCGGCGGACGAATCCAAGGAGGACGCAATCTGGATTACACCGGCAAGACGGATCGACAGATGTGCCGACTCTACCTGAGCATGATGGACAAGATGGGCGTCCGATTGAATGAGTTTGGCGACGCCAGCGAACCGCTGAATGAAGTTTGAGAGCTGGGCGAAATCGAATGTGAACCAGACCGATCTGTTTTCGTCGCCTAGATTTCGACCTGTCGCAATAGGTTCGACTCGTCGATGACTCGTGTTGCCTCTTCCAAGAATCCCGGCTGATCGATCAGCTCCAACACGGCAGGATGGCTCAGCAATTGCATGGCGGACTCGCGCGTCATCGGTTCCCCGGAATGCAACACCTGCTGGATCTCCGGATCATCCATCAATTGATTCACTGCGTTCTTTACCTCTGGACGCGATTGAATCTGCCGGATCGATGGATGGTGCAACAGTTCCTCAATCTTGCCCGGATTGCTCAGCACTTGGACACTCTGCTGCACCTGTTCCAACTTGTTCAACTGTGGAAATTGCGTGAATGGGTTGTACTGCTCGATCAACGGGCCCAACGCACTTTGACGTGTCTGCTCGGTCACTTTCAAGATATACCCCGAAACCATTTGTGCACGCGCAGTTCGATTGACTGAGGCACTGGCCCGTTGGATTTCGTAGGGTTCGATGATCAACAATCCACCCAGCATCAACAGCACACTGGCGACACCTTGGACCGCACCGGTACCAAATCCCAACCAAGCGTTCAGCCGAGCCAAACGCGGTCGCTGTTTCATCATCCGTGTCGAAAACGCCGATAGAATC